>CAIYFF010000501.1 GCA_903925435.1 uncultured Planctomycetota bacterium
CGAGGCCCTTCTGCAGCAGGTCTTGGCCTCGTTGCTCCAGCAGCTGTCGCGGCGCGGCCTGCAGCGCTTGTTGCAGCAGTTTGCTCAGGTCCGGCGTGGCGAGCTTGGGCGCGTCGATCGTGCCCGCGATGGATGCAGTCAATGGCGCATCGCCGAGGAAGCCAGCGATCGCCTTGCCATCCTTGTGCTGCTGCAGCAGCGACGTGAGGTCCATGCCGAGCTCCATGCCGCCGTCGAGGCGCACCTTGCCGGACAAACCGTAGTCCTGGCCTTTGCTGATCCACTTCATCGCGCGGTGCGTGATCGCGCCTTGCTGCAGCGCGAACGTGCTTGAGAGGCGATCGATCGCGAGTTCTTGCGGCTGGCCCAACAGCGACAACAGCGGTTGCAGCGCGGGCGCTGGCACGACGCGGCCATTCGTCAGCGTGATGGCTCCCTTGCCGCTCCAACGATCGAGCCACTGCAGCGCATTCTCGTCGCCACGTCGAAGCGCAAAGCCATCCAGCGAGACGTCGAGGTCGCAGACGCTGCGGAAGTCTGCGGCCTTGCCCGATGCGCCGGCGAGCAGCGGCACGAGATACCGCAGCAACTCCGCGGCTTCGCCCGCAACGGCGCCGCCCTTCCACGCGAGCGACAACTCGAACGGCATCGCTTCCTTGGTCGCGTCGGCGCGCAGCGCGATCTGCAATGGTCCTGCGTTGACGCGTGTCGATTCCGCGGATTGCGCGGTCAGCATGCCGTTCTCGAGCTTCGCCGTGACGCGAGCATCGAGCACGTCGAAGCCCTTGTAGGAGCGCGACAGTCCGGTGATCTCTGCGTCGGCGCGGAGCTTGGACACATCGCGCAGCACGGCAAGCGCAGAGTCGAGGTCGCCTTCGAAGAGTTCCTTGGGCAACGCGAGGATGCCGCTCGCCTTTCCCGTGGTTCCTTGCAGTTGCGCAAGTGGACCGCCGAGCGCGCCGATCGCCGCGAGGTCGCCGGTGAACTCCAATGCGCCGCCTTCGCGAATGCCACGTTGTTCGCGCGCTGCTGCATCGAGGCTCATCACGCGCAAGAAGCCGAGGTCGAGCGACGTCTTGCCGAGGTCGATGCGATTCTTGCCATCGAGGTCCGGCGCGAGCAATCGAATCGAAGGTGAGAACACGAAGCGCTCTGCACGCAGCGAAGCCCCATTGAGCAGCGCGCCTTCGAAGCGCGGCGCGGCGATCGCGACGTCGCCGTTCACGTCGACGCGACGCGCGCTGCCGAAGTCGGCCTCGAAGTCGAGTCGGCCTGAGATCGTTCCGTCGGCGCGCGACAGATCCTCGATGGAGATCGAATCGCCGGCAAAGCGACGCCACTCCGCGAGTTGTATGCCAGCAAGCTGCAGCACGCCGCGCGTGAACTTCGTCTTTGTGTCCGACTCCGCAGTGCACAGCAGCGAGGACTTGCTCTTGCCTTCGCCTGCCACGCCTTCGAGTTCGAGCAGGGTGCGCAGCTTTGGCGAGCCTTGCGACTTGGAGGCAGCAATCTTGATCGCGGCGAATTGATCGATCGGCTCGCCATTGCGTGCGATCACCACTTCGCGCGCATCGAGACCGAGATCGAAGCTCGACGCGGCGATCGCCATGTCGAACGACGGTTGCGCGGCATCGGCGACTGCGCGCGTCGTGCGGCCGCTCGGCCGCAGCGTGCACTGACGCGCGCTCACGTCGAAGCCCGAGAACAACTCGCCGGCGAGGGCGAGGTCGTCGATCGTGAGTTCGCCAGAAGAACGAATCGCGGGATCATCCGCAGTGTCCGCGGCATCGACGCGCGCTTCGATCGCGCCATCGATCATGCCTTGGAAGCGCGTGATGGCTCCCTTTGGCAGCAGCGCATCGAGCAGCGGTCGCCGCTGCGCGAGGTCGACGCGATCGGCGCGCAATGTCATGTTGCCGAGCCTTGTTGCGGCATCGGCTTCCGCAGTGAACTGCAGCGAAGAAGGCCGCGCGCCCTGTTCGCGAGCAGGCGCGCTCGCAGCGAGGCGCATGCGGACCATCGTGTTGCCTGGATCCTTGTCGATCTCCGCGGTGATGCCCTGCAGCGACTCGATCAGCGCGTCTTGCTTGCGCAGTTCCAACGAGCTGTCCGCGATCAAGAAGTGCAGCCGCAGGCGGCCGAACTCCGGCGGCAACTCGCGTCCGTTGTCGTTGCGTCGCGGCAACGATGGCTTCCGGGTTCCTGGCGTCGGATCGACGTCGATGTCTGCGTCGATGCCACTCTGCGCGAAGAGCGCATCGAAGTTGGTCTTGCCGTTCTCGTCTTGGTCAACGCAGAGACGCAGGCCATGCGCTTCGAACGACATCGAATACTCGCCGGCGAAGAGGCGCCCGAAGTCGATGTCGAAGCGTGCGCTTTCGAGTTGCAACGCAGGCCGCGCAGCGTCGAAGCCAGGCGCGTTGCCGATCTCGACTCCTTCGATGGCGGCGCCAGAGAGCCAACCAAAACTGACGACGTCGATACGGCACGGCGTGCCGAGTTGTCGCGTGAGCTCCGCGCCCGCGTTCTTCTCGACCAACTTCGCGGCGACGTAGGGCGCGAGCGCCACGAGGATCGCGAGCAACACGAAGATCGTGAAGGCCAGTCGCAGCGGGCGCTTCCAGAAGGGCCGCTTGGCCGGAACCGGTGCCTCGACGTTCATGTGCTACCTTGCCTTTGGTCCCGAACTGAGACGTATATGAGTGAAGCAGCAATGCCCGGGTCGCTGATCGACCGCCTCGACATCGCGCTGGTGCAGCGCATCGCAGGATTCGACGGAGACATCGAGCAAGAGATGCTGCAGAGCGCACATCTATACCATGACCGGCTGTTCCGGCCTTCTTCGGTCGATCCGCTGTTCATGGCGGCGCTGCTGCGGCTGCGTGGTTTCACTGTCCAAGACAGCGATGCCATCGAAGTGTTGGAAGGGTCGAGCCGCCGCTTGATGCCAGCGAGCCAGGAGAGCCAGCTGCTGTTCGGCCTCGTCGATGTGCTCGAGATGATGCGCGATCGCGCGAGCCAGGGCCGAGCGCCCGACGGGTGGTTCTTGGTCGAGCTGTTCAAGACGATGACACGGGGGCTTCCACGCTTCCGCAACAACGCGCTTCGCATCGACCAGCCGTGGGATGGGATGCTCTACGTGCAGCATCCGCGGCCTGCAGAACTCACCGCGGCGCTCGATCGCTTCGACTACGGCAACCGCTACTTCGACGCGCCGTCGTCGTTCGATCGGCTGCATCCGTTGCGCCAAGGGTTCCGCATCCTGTGGCGATTTGCGCGCATCGCGCCGTTCCCGGATCTCAACGTGCCCATGGCATGGCTTGCGATGTGCAGTTGGCTGCTCGCGCGCGGCTATCCGATGCTGATGCCCGATAGCGCTGACCGCGAAGCGATGCCGCGCTTCGTCGCGAGTCCGGCGCCGACGCGAATGGCGCCGTGGGAAGCTCGCATGCTCGACTGCATCCGCGAAGGGCGCTGAGCACGCCTTGCTGCGGTGGCTTACTCGGCGCGCAGCTCGGTGATCTGCGCGAGTGAGAAGGCGCGGCCACCGTCGAGTCGAAGCCCATCGAACCGGATCGACTCCAGCACTCCCGTCGCGATGTCGCCGGCGCGCACCACGACACGCTTGCCGACGAGGCCCATGCCATCGGCATAACGCTCCTCGAACTCTGCGGTGCGGCCCTGTTGCAGCGCGGTCACGGTGCGGTCGATCGCGCGCGCCAATCCCTCGAGCACTGCGTTGCGGTCGTGCAGCGCGCCCGTTGCCATGAGCATCGAGATCGCCAGGTCCGGCACTTCGACCGGTGGCAGATGGCCATTGACGTTGATGCCGACTCCGATGCGGTAGCGCATGGGGCGCTGTGCGTCCGCGTCGATCAGCACGCCCGCGAGTTTCTTGCCGTCGAGCAGCAAGTCGTTGGGCCACTTGATGCGCAGGCGCGAGGCTGCCGTGCCGAGCATGGGTAGAACCGCGTCTTTGACGCAGAGCGGCAGGATGACGGGCAGGGCGATCGGAAGTGGCAGGTCCACGTGGATCGAGAACGTCGCTGCGATGTCGAGCCCTGGCTGGTCGTGCCACGGCCGCTGCTGCCTGCCGCGCCCCGACTCTTGGTGGTCTGACCAGAAGATCATCCACTCCTTGCTGTCGTCAGCGGCCGCGAGGTCCTGCGTCGACTTGCACGTCGGCACGTGGACGAGCCGCAAGAAGCGCGTCGTCGAGCGAAGTCGCGACGCGAGGCCTGAGTCGGCCGCAGAGAGCGGCGGGTAGTGAAGCGGCGGCACGATGGGGGGGCAGGATACGCGCGCAGGTTGGTTTGCGCAGCAGCCCCCCATCGTCGGACGACGGTTGTGCCGTCGTCCACTCGATCAGCGCGTGGTGCGCGCGTTGGCCACCACGGTCAGTGAGACCTCCGTATTCCGTTGCAAGGCTAGCCTCGCTTCTTCGCGCCGGCGAAGGGCTGCTCGAGTGTGAGTCGATTGGCTGGCAGATCGATCAGCAGATTGCGCGGGATGATGACCGACTGACCGCCGATGAACGAACTGCAACGCAAACGGACATCGTTACAAGTCACCTTGAGGCAAGGCGCATGCGTGTCGATTTCCCGTTGGACGGCGACGCACTTGCCAACGGCAAATGGCGCAGCAGCGCGCGGAGTTGAGCTTTTGCAGGCGCCTTGGTGCGCTCGTCCCGCAGGCGTAACGGGTACAAAGCCCTTGCAAGCGCAAGGGCGCGCTCGGATCAGCGCCGCGACTTCGGTGCGACCACTTCGCGCAAGAAGATGTCGACGCGTCCCGTCTGGCTCGTCTGGCGCTCGACGTCGAACATCCCCGTCGCCTCGACCAGTTGGCTCAACTTCGTGAAGCCGTAGCTGCGCGAATCGAAGTCCGGTTGCTGCGACATGATCTTCGCGCCGACGGCGCCGAGGTTGGCCCAGCCGTCCTCGTCTTCGCTCGCCTCGACGGCCCAGCGCAGCAAGTCCACGAGCTTGCGATCGTGCTTGAGTTCGGTCGCCGACTTCTTCGTCTGCTGCTCCGGCTCCGGCGCCGCACCGCGCAGGATGTCGGTGAACAAG
>CAIYFF010000502.1 GCA_903925435.1 uncultured Planctomycetota bacterium
CGATCCACGCTGTCGATCCGCTCGCGGACCGCATTGCGGCTCTGTTTGCACGGCCCCGCGAAGCAGCCGTAGGGCTTGCGGAACTTGCGCATGCCGATGCCGAAGGCGCCCTGCGAGAACTCGTCGAACTCGGCGTGATTCGGCCCTACGGCGAAGGCTCCGCGCCGCGCGCAAAGCTTCCGCCGATGCCGTTCCCGTTGGCGACGTTGGTGCTCAACGTCACCAACAAGTGCAACCTGTCGTGCACCTACTGCTACGAGTATGGCGCCGACAAGCTGACGAAGGACAACGCCCCAGCAGGACGCGCGATGATGTCGCCAGACACAGCGCGTCAATCGATCGACTTCCTGTTCCGCAGCGGCGGAGAACGGCGGGACCTGTCGATCACGTTCTTTGGCGGCGAGACGTTGCTCAACTTCTCGGTGATCCAGGCTGCGGTCGAGCACGCCAAGGAGCGCGCGCTTCGCGAAGACAAGCGCGTCCACTTCTCGCTGACGACCAACGCGACGCTGCTCACCGACGATGTGATTCGATTCCTGGTCGCGCATCGCTTCGGCGTCACGATCTCGATCGACGGCGACCAGAAGGAGCAGGACCGCCATCGTCGCTACAAGAGCGGCAAAGGCTCGTTTGCCGAGATCGAGCCGCGGATCCGTTCGTTGATCGCCACCAATCGCCGCGAACGCGGACGGCCGATCGGCGCGCGCGTCACGTTGACGCACGAGGCCGCGTCAGTGCTCGACACCTATCGGTTCCTCACCAGCGAACTCGGCTTCGATGAAGTGGGATTTGCGCCCGTCACGGCCGCTCCCGGCCGCGGCTACGAACTGTCGGAAGGCGCCTACGACCGCATGCTGCGCGAGTTCGGCGCGCTGACCGAGGACTTCGTGCAGGCCGCCATCGAGGAACGCTCGCACGGCTTTGCCAACCTCAACGACTTGCTGCGCGAACTGCACCAAGGCGTGCAGAAGGCGCATCCGTGTGGCGCGGGCCTCGGCCTGCTCGGCGTTTCGACCGAAGGCGAACTGGGCCTGTGCCATCGCTTCGTCGAATCGAAGAGCCACGCGGTCGGCAACGTCCAGCAAGGCGTCGACGAGGGCGTGCGCACGGCGTTCCTCGAGCGCGCGCACATCGACAACAAGACCGACTGTCGCACCTGCTTCGCGCGACCACTGTGCGCGGGCGGTTGCTACCACGAAGCGCACGTTCGCCATGGCGATGCGCACAAGCCAAACCTGCACGCGTGCGAGTGGATCCGCGGTCACGTGGACCAGGGGCTGAAGGCCTACGCGCGCATCATGGCGCACAATCCAAAGTTCTTCGCGAGGTACGAATCGCAATGACGCACGTTCGCCCGCTCAACCAGAAGGCGCGCCGGATTGCCGCCTTGGTCTCGCCACAGCGCCCCGTGATCACGCCGCTCGTGCAGGATCCGCCGCCCACCGAATACCCGTATGGCTGCACGACGGTGTTCGCGCCCGGCTGGGAAGTCGACAGCAGCGGCGGCGTGCACGGCCTCTGCCAGCCGATCGAGCGCGACCTCTACGACTGCTACCACACGTGCTATTGGCCCGCGCAGGTGCCCGATGGCGTGACCAACTTCCCGAAGTGGACCGCGTCCTGCGGCGCGCCCATGCAGGACTGGAAGTCGATCGACTTGGTGTTCCCGTGAGCCGCGCTGCCCGGCTGTCGTCGTTGTTGCTCGCCGCGTTCCCGGTCGCTGCATGCGCCAGTGCCCAGGATCCCACGGTGGCGGCCGTCCCGGCTGCGCAGGAAGCAGCGAAGACTGCACACTTCTGGTTCGCCTCGTATCCCGACTTCCTCGTCGAGTTCGATCCTGCGACCGACGCAGTCGCGCGCAAGGTGAAGCTGCAGAACGGCATGAGCTGGGGCGTGCAATTGCTCGCGGACCAGAAGCGATTTGCCGTGATCACCGACACCCAGCGCAAGGTCGAGGTCGTCGACATCGCAAAAGGCGCAGTGACCGAGGTGCACGACTTCGGAGAAGCGGACGTCATCGTTCGCGTTCGCGACGTCACCGAGTGCCCAGGCGGCAAGCAGTGGTATGTGCGCACGGAGCGGCTGAAGAAGCTCGCGGACCGCTACGAGTTCCAGCAAGGCCAGATCCTGCTCTACGACCTCGAGCAGAAGAAGTCGGTGCGCACGTTGCGCCGCATGCCGCCCATCCTCGGTTTCTCGCCGCGAATCTCGCCCGATGGGCAGTCGTGGCACGTGTTCCAGCGTGACGGGGCAATTCTCGTCGTCGACCCGAAGACGTTGAAGGAGACCGCCAAGATCGATCTCGCCACGCCGCAGTTCGCCGGCCAGGGCCGCATCTCGCTGCGTCGAACCGATCTGCACTTCGGTCGCGAGCCGCAGAAGTATCGAATGCTGTGCAGCTTCACCGACCCGGTGCAAAGGAACCGCCAGAGCTGGGGCTACGTGGACATCGATCTCGTGGCCAACAAGGTCGTCGACATGGTCGAATGGGGTCCTGGGCCTTCTGGCTTCGGCATGTATGTGTCGCGTGACGGCAAGCTCGCGGCATCGAGCAACGGAGGCTGGGGTGGCGAGCGCGAGAGCGCGATCGCGCTCCATGACCTTGCCACCGGCAAGAAGGTGCGGGAGTTCCGCGAGGAGTTCCGTCCTCGCCAATCGCTGTCGGCGATCGCGCCGGACGGCAGCAAGGTCTACGTCGGCGGAGCTGGCAGCGACTTCCGCGTCTACGACGCAACGACGTGCAAGCTGCTCAAGGTCGTCGAGTTCGACGGCGAGATCCAAGGGCAAGTGTTCGTCGTCGATGTCTGAGTTCGTCTCGCGGTTGACGCTTGTCGACAGCGGTGTCGACGAAGGTCACCCCGGCGTGCGCGGCCTTGCGATCCCCGAAGCGTTCTGGGTCGATGCGGATGGCAACGTGTGCGCCGAAGCGCGCTGCCGCGATCCGCTCGGCCATGGCACCGCCACGGTGGCGACCATGCGCGCCTGTTGCCCGTCGCTGCGAGTCTCGTCCATTCGAGTGTTCGACGCTCTTGGCGACGCAACTCCGATGGCGTTGGCTGCGGCGCTGCGACACGCGGCCAGGCTGGATGCGGAAGTCGTCAACTGCAGCCTCGGGTTCTCACGAACGTCGCTGCACGACGTGGCGTGGACATCGATCTCCGACGCGGCGAACTCAATCCTGCGAGCGAAGAAGCGGCTGTGCGTTCCCGTGGCCTTGGCCAGCGGATTGCGAAACGCACTGTCTCTGCTCGATGGCGTGGATTCGGTCGTAGGCGACCCCAACCAGGATGCGCACGCAGCCCCGCGGTTCGACGCCGCGAACGGTGCCTGGTTCGCATGCTCGCTGCCGCCTCCTGGGATCCCTGGCTTGCCTCCATCGCGCATTCACGGTGGCAGCCTTGCGTGCGCGCGCGTAGCCGCATGGCTCGCGACAGAGCGTCGCTAGCAGTCCGTCAGCAATCCCAACGAGACGGCCTCCGCGATCGCGGCTCGAACGGCTGCAGTCCCCAACGGGAAGACGCGAGCATCCTGCCCACACCTTGCGATGCCGTCGTCGATGCTGCGCGGTTCGGCAAATGCCGCGAGGATGGGCTCCAAGCACACGCGCCCGATGCGAACGCGAGCGGACGCGAGGTCGTGGCCATAGCCGATGCTGCGTTCGAGGTTCGCTCCGCGGCGCTCCAGCACGAGATGCTCTGAGATGGATCTCACGCGCACGAGGCGCTTTGGCAAAGGAGCCTTCGCAGTCTCGATCACGCTGCGTCGCTGCCAGAACGGTTCGGCGGCGTGACGCACCACGCGCGCGTAGAACCCTGCGCAGGTCCTTCTGTGCGCATGGAAGAGATCGCGCTCCCAGCGGGCATGGCATGCAATCGCCGCATCGCGAAGCGAGGCATCTTCGACAGCCGCCGCGATCGCGAGCGCCGCATGCTCGGCCCCGACGAGCGCTTTCTCCGTCCCTTGGCTCGCTAGGGGATCGAGTCCTGCTGCCGCGTCGCCAAGCAAGAACACCGAACCGATGGGCTCGCGCAGCTGCACGTTGGCCCGCACCGCGCCAAGCAAGTCGCCGCATTGCGCCGCGAACTCAGGCATCGAATCGCGGAGCACGCGTTGGCAAGCCGCGCGCACACCGCCTTCTGCGTCGTCATCCACCACAACGACACACGTGCCGCCGCCGCGAAGGTCGCCGATGCGCCAAGCCCATCCCTCGCGAGCAGCGGCCACCGCTGCATCGCCGCGCTGGGCATTGCTGTCGTGCTGTAGATCGAAGGCAAGCGCCGCGGTGGCTGGCCCAGATTCCGCAAGCCGCGCAATGCATGGGTCGAGCTTCGCAACTCGACCCGAGGCGACCGCAATCGCCTTGGCCTGCAGCCGACGAACACCGATCGAACTCGCAATCTCGACGATGCCAAGGCCAGCGTCCACGACCCGAGCCGTCGCATCCTCGACAACATGCGCGCCGCGCGCTCGCGCCCACTCGCGCAGTTGCGCGTCGAACGTGCTCCGATCGATGCAGCGGCCCGAACGCGTTTCGTCGCGGTAGATCCACGCGTCGCCATCCCATCGCGATGCATGCCTTCTGGAATCGGGCTCACTGAGCTTCGAAACCACTTCGTCGAGCCCACAACGTTGCAGCGCTTCCATCGCCGATGGCAGCAGCGTCTCGAGCCGCGCTGCGCGGCGAGGCTTGCTATCGTCGATCAGTGCGCACGCAAATCCGCGCGCAGCCAACAAGCCCGCGAGCGCAGCGCCTGCGGGGCCGCCGCCGATCACGGCA
>CAIYFF010000503.1 GCA_903925435.1 uncultured Planctomycetota bacterium
CGACATGGCCATGCTGGCGCGCGAGCGACGCAAGGCAGCGAAGGCCATTGCCGCACATCGCGCCTTCGGAGCCGTCGGCGTTCCACATCGACATCGCGACCAGCGCGCGCTCGCCTCGACGCAACGCGATCAAGCCGTCGCTGCCGATGCCAAAACGCCGATCCGACCATGCTCGCGCCAACTCCGGCGCGCGATCGAACGGGAACGCATCGCGGATCGCGTCGACGAACACGTAGTCGTTGCCCGCGCCCTCCATCTTGACGAAGGGCAAGCGCATCACGTGATCTCGAAGCGATCGCCCTTGCTCGGCACTTCGACTTTGGAGAAGCCGTGGTCGCGCATCTTCATCGCATAGGACTCGGCTTGCGGACCTTCGCCGTGCACGACGAACGCTTGGCGGCACGTCGCGCGCAAGTGGCCCGTCGACGACAACAGCTCTTGGTAGTCCGCATGCGCCGAGAAGCCGGGCATGAACGAGACCTTGCAGCGCACGTCGTAGTCCTCGCCGTAGATCTTCACCTGCTTCCATCCATCGAGCAGCTTGCGACCAAGCGTCGACTCCGCTTGGTAGCCGACGATCAAAACGCAGTCCTGCTTCCTGCCGACGCTGTGCTTCAAGTGATGCAGGATGCGGCCGGCTTCGCACATGCCCGACGCCGACACGATGATCCCGGACTTCAGTTGGTTGAGCGACTTGCTCTCCTCGACGTCCTCGACGTAGCGCACACCCTCGAAGAAGAACGGGCTCTCGCCGCGCTCGAGGATCGCACGCGTCTCCTTGTCGAACAGCTTCGGGTGGCGCGCCATGATCTTGGTCGCTTCGCGGCTCATCGGCGAATCGACGAAGATCGGCACCTTGGGAATCAGCCCCTTGGCCATCAGTTGCCCGAGATACAGCACGACCGTCTGCGTACGGCCGACTGAGAACGCCGGGATCAGGATGCGGCCGCCGTCTTTCTGCTCCTCGTTGACGATGTTCATCAACGACTCCTGCATGTCGACGTCCTTTTCGTGCAGGCGGTCGCCGTAGGTCGACTCGGTGATCAGCACGTCACATCGTTCGATGCGATCCGGGTCGCGCAGGATCGGCAGGTTCTTCCGGCCGTGATCGCCCGTGAACACGATGCGGCGCTGCTTGCCTTCGTGGTCGACGTCGAGTTGCACGATCGCGGCGCCGAGGATGTGGCCCGCCTCCAAGAACTCGCAGCGCACGCCCGGCATCACTTCGAATGGATGCCGATACGGGACGCTGCGCACGAGCTGCAGCGTTTCCTCGACGTCTTGCTCGTCGTAGAGCGGCTCCACCTCCTGGCCATGGCGATGCAGGTAGTTGATGTCCTGCGCTTGGATCTTCGCCGAGTCCATCAGCATCATGCGCAGCATGTCCGCGGTCCCGTCCGTGCAGTGGATCGGTCCGCGGTAGCCATCCTTGACGAGACGTGGCAACGCGCCGCAGTGATCGATGTGCGCGTGGCTCAGCACGAGCGAATGGACGGATCGACCCGCGATCGGCAGGTTGCGATTGGCCATGTCCGCGATCTTGCGCGGTCCTTGCACGAGGCCGCAGTCGAGCAAGATGTTGTTCTTGCCAACCGTGAGCAGGTGCTTGGTGCCCGTGACGTGACGTGCGGCGCCGAGGAACTGGAGCGCGATGGTCATGGTCGAAGTCCTGGAATGCGTTCGCTGTTCTTGAAGTGCAGCTTCGCGATGCGAGCCATCAGCTCACGACCGCCGATCGCGAATGCGCGACGGGCCGCGACATCCACCGGCTCGCCACCGCCCTTGTGCAGATCGGTGCCGCTCTCCGCTTCGCTGTCGGCAAAGCCCTCGACGAAGCGCACTCGCGCAACGACGCTCGCCGCGCCAACGACGGGATGTGCTTCGGCGCGCGGAACCTGAATGAGCTTCCTCGGCGCCTTGCCGAGCCGCGCGACCAAGCGACTGCGAATGAGACTCTCGTCGCCAAACCGATCGACGATCACCTGCGCCTCAGGGTGCCGCGACAACAGCGTCGCGATCGCGTCGGCATGCAGGTCCGCGAGCACGTGGTTGACGTTCTTGGCTTCTTGCCAGCGCGCGTTGTAGTCCTGCGGCATCAGCACGCGCACTTCGCAGTCAAAGCCGCGCTCGACGAGCTCTGCCATCGGGAACATGCGCTGGTCCGACAGGGTCTTGCTGTCTGCGATGCCCATCGCGAGCAGTTCTTTGCGGCGCTCGGGCTCCGCGTAGACCGAGGCAACGACCAACGGGCCGAAGTAGTCGCCTTTGCCCGCTTCATCGGAGCCGATCGTCGGCTCGTCGAAGGTCAGTTCAGGATCGTCGTCGCGCTTCTTCTGATCGCCCGTTGGCGCGCCGGACAAAAACTCGCTGACGAACGCATCCGGCGACTTGCCCTGCACCACCACCTTCCCGCTTGTGTAGCAGACGAGACTCACGCCCATCGCCTTCACTGCGAAGCGCGCATACTCGACGCGACGCCATTCGGCATCCGGCGGCAACGCGGCGCGCAGGTGTTCTTCGAGCGCGCGAGATCGAGCGGCGTCGAGAACGAAGACGCGCGTGTCGCTCACGTCTTCACCGTGACGGTGCGCGTGGTCACGGTGAGCGGTAGGAAGAACGGCATCAGCAAGAAGTCCGTGAACGCATACTCGGTCTCGATCGAGTAGCTCGTCAGGTTGGACGCGAGGTTCTGCACGTTCACTTCGGTGAGGTTGAGGAGCCCGAAGAACATGTAGTACTGGCGCTGCGACACTTCGCCGAGACCAGTCGGGCCAAGGCCCACGACATGCTCGTGCGCGACGCAGCCCGCTGCGGGCATGCAGCCAAAGACGAAGAGGAGCGGCCAGAGCCGACGAGACGCGATTGCGACCACAACGGCGTTGTAGCGCGGCGGCTTGCCACGGGCATGCGTTAGTTGGCGGCGTCGGGCGACTCTGCAAGGTCTTGGCCAGCGGGCGGCAACTCGGCGGCGAGGGCAGCAGCAACGGCGCGACGCTGCGCCTCTTCGCGTTCCTCCGCGATGAGCCGGTCGCGCGCGATGCGATCGGCCTTCATGCGGCGAATCATCGCGAGCGCGAGCACGGGCACGAGCAACACCAACGACAGCGAGAAGAACTCGGCGAAGGCCGCGCGCCACGCGGCGCCGCTGCCGTGCACGAGGTGCTCGCGCCACGCGTCGTGCAACACAGCCGTCGGCTTGCCGGTCGCGTGCACCATCGCGAGATCGAGCGATGTGTCCTCGTCGACGGCGCGCGCCATGTCGATGACCGCATCGACGCCGTAAGCGCGCGCGATCCACGACACGAACGAGTAGCTCTGCGCATAGGCAGCGGCCAGCGCGCTCCGCTCGGTCGGAAAGCGATCTTCGAGTTCGTAGAACGGCAGCAGCCGACCCATCGCCGCGCGCCAGACGATCATCTCCTCGCTCGCGCCAAGGTAGGTGTCGCCGGCGAGGATCTGCGCCAAGCCTTCGTGGAACCAACGCGGGATGCGGCGACCGTTGCGACCACATGCTTGGTCGAGCAGTTCGTGCGCAAACTCGTGGACGAGCACGGGACGGATGCCACGGCCGTTGCCGGCCACCTCGTCGAGCAGCACGTGGATCTCATGCCGCGACAAGATCGCGAAGCCTGGCGAACCTTCGTGGTGCAGCGCAGAAAGGGCTGGTGGAAGAGCGGCTCCTGCTTCGTGCACGACCACGCGGAACGGCTGCACCGGCTGCCCACCGAACACCGGCGCGACGGCAGCGAGGGCTGGCGCGACCTCTGCCTCCACGCGCGCGATCGCCTGCGCAGGGACTTTCTCTGACGCGCCCGCTACGGTGACGAGGCCATGGCCGGGCTCTTGCGTCGAGCAGCAAAGCAGCAGCGATAGAATGCCCGGCAGAATCATGCGGAGGCCCCGTCATAGGACGACCTCCGGCCGTAGAGAAGACCGACTCCTACAACGATCGAACGATGAAGACCTGGCAAGCACTGCTCCCGATCCCCTGCCTCTGCTTCCTGATCGCGATGATGCCGCAGTCACCGCAGGGCACCCAGGACCCGGCCGTGGCCGACGTCGTGCAGGTCATGCAGATGACCGAGATGCACTACGTGGACATGCAGGGCAAGACGAGCGTGATCCCATCGCGCAACGTGTTTGAGGTGCGCCTGCTCGAGGACACGACGCACGGCATGCGCTTCGAGATCGTCTACGACAACGGCGACTACTCGCTGATCGACGCGCAGGCGATCCACATCCTGCGCACCGGCAAGGACCCGATGGACGTTCGGTTCGTGCGCAGCACCCGCGCTCGCATGCGCTTCCCCAAGCTGCAGTGACGCAAGGCGCGCGCAGCAAAAGCGCGCGGCCGCCGTGGCGATGCGCCGGCGGCATCGGCAGTTGGATGCGGTTGTGTCTCGGACTTCACCAAGTCGCCTAGAAGGCCGAAAGTGTGAAGGGATCGGGTCGGCATACGGAACCACGCATGCCAGCCATCGCACCGCACCTTCGCCAACGCCTGCTCTGCCGCTCCGACCTCGACGCGATGTCGGTCGAAGAGCAGCGCATTGCAGGATGGCTCTGGGCCGGACAGCTCGAGCAAGTTGGCGAGGCAATCGCAGACGAGGGCAGTAGCGACGCGGTCTACGCGGTGCACACCGAGTCGTTGCGCGCGGAGTTGGCGCAGTTGCTCGCGCAGCATGGCCGAGACGACGTTGCGTTTGGCAGCGAGGAAGTTCGGCAACTGCTGGCAGCGCCAACGACGGAACCCGTGGAAGCAAGCGACGCAGGCACGCAACTGCCCGAGCGCCAGCAGCAGAACGAAGACGTTCTGACGGAGCACGTCGTCGAGGCCGAGCTGGATGATGCGATCGAAGACATCACCGCTGCGATCGACTCACTGATGGAGTCGAGCATGCACACGGACCACGATCTGCGCGACGATGCGCCGTTTGCGCAAGGGCTCGAAGAACTCGAAATCGCGGCAGAGCAGATCGCAGAAGCTGCTCCACAGATCGACGCCGCCGCGAACGTGGAGGATGGAGACATTCTCATCGAAGGAGAGCTGAGCCTTGGCGATGAGTCATCGACCAATGGCGAAGAACCCCTGGTCGAAGTCGAAGCGGCGCTCGCGCAAGGACCAGAGACCGTGCCGCAGCAGAATCCAATCGAGCCGATCGCGCACCAGGATGTCGATGCAAGCAAGGCCACTGCGACGCAGCCAATCGATGCGCCGCGCGAAGCTGCGCCGACTCCGGTCGAAGTGCGCGCAATGGTCGATGTAAGTTCGCTCGCGGAGCCGCTGCAGCAGATCCAACTTGCGATCCTCACGCTCGCAGAGCGGCGCATTGAGCCGACCGACCTCACTCCAGTCGTGGGCGCCATCGCAAACGGGGTGCGTTCGCTGCAGGAGTCGATCGAGAAGGCCGCAGACTGCTCGTCGAGCGACGAGCGATTGGAACGCATCGCAAAGTCCGTCGAAGGCGTGACTGCGGCGATTGCAACGCTGCGCGACTCGATGCCATCGGAGCGCGTAGTGCAGGTCGAAGGCGTCGCGCGCATTCCCGAGGCCGGGGCTGCGGACGCCGAGGGCACAGACCGCGTAGCCACGTGGTTTGCAGCAGGCTCGGCAATCGCCGGCTGGCTCGCTGCGATGTGGCTCCACGGCACGGATCCGAAGCTCGCGATCGCAGTCGTCGTGTGCGCGAACCTCGTCAGTTGCGCAGCGCTCGTATCGCGGCGCAACGCGCGCTGATCGCGGCTACTTGGCGCTGCGAGGCGACGGCGTCAGCAGGTTGGCGAGCATGCGAACGCTGCCGGGATGCAACTTCTTGAGTTGGCGCCACAGCGAGAGCGCGCAGTAGACGAACTCTCCGTCGCCCGTTCGCGCATACAGCAACGCAGATCGCAACGGCGGCAACCCGGGGTCGTTGCACTCCAGGATCTCTTCGTACTCGCTGGCGTAGACCGCCGGAAAGTAGAGGCCGCGCTCTTGCTCCCAACCATCCCAGTCCTCTGACTCGATCCGATTGGGCGCGTTGAGCAACGGGTGCGACGGAGCGAGCACAGCAATGGGCGCATCGGCGCGCGTCACGCGATCCTTGCCGATGTGAAAGGGCTGGAATGGCGCGCCTCGGAAGCCTTCGCCTGGCGGGTCGTACTCGGCGTCCTTGTGGTAGAGCACGACGAGCCGCTTGTTGGATCGACTCGCGAACTCAAGCAAGCGCCGAAAGCTCTGTCGCGCTTGCGGGCGATCGCGCAACGCGCGCACGTCGATGACGATCGTGTCGAACGCGTCGAGGTCACCCACTGCCAAATCCGTGTCGCTGAGCCCCGACCACGCGAGGCCAAAGCCGCCAGCGCCAATCACCGAAGTCAGCGCGTCGTCGAGGCTGCGAACCACGCCGATGCGCAGATTGCGTGCGATCTGCGCTTCGACCTTGTGCACTGGGAGCACGACGCGATTGGCGCCAAGCGAGATGCGAATGCGATCGACGCCGCTGCTGCGATCTTGTGGCGCGCGCAGCGAGAACTCGAACACATCGCTCCGCGACGATTCGAGCGCGACCTTGGTGCGCGGCCCTTCGATGCGATAGCCCGCCGGCGCTCGCAGGTCGAGTTCGCCGAGCACGGGATACGCGGAGTTGCGTTCGGCCTTGACCGCAAAGCGCACTTCGCCGCGCGACGCAGGCAACATCAGCATGCGCGGCACCACGGTGAGGCGAACCGGAGGCTGCAACTCCACCGGAACCGCGATGACGTGCGAAACATCGACGCCCTCCACCTGCATCGAGATGCGCAACTGAACTGGCGGCGTGTATCGATCTCGACGGAAGCGCGCGTCGGTGGCGTCGGCATCCGCGTGCTCGTCGAGCGGCACCGGATAGATCGCGACCGCCCGCATGTTCGATCCAGCCTCGATCGAAGGATCACCATCGCCTGCATCCGGCGCATCGAGGCGCAACGCGCCGCGCGCAGTCGATGCGCGCACTCGATGCGCCGGCAGCGATCCGCCGACGCGCACGATCACATCCAGCGAAAGCTCTTCGCCAGGCACCGCTGCAGCGCCTGGACGAGCGGAGACTTCGATCTGGATCCGATTGGATTGCAGCACGAGCCGCCGCGCTGCTTCGAGGCGGCGATCGCGTCGGCGCGCGGCATCGCTATCTGGCGCGCACGGGATCGACTCCAGCGCGCGGACGACAGCAATGGCCGCGGAGACGTCGTCATCCTGCGCACGCTGCGCCGTTTCGATCGCAGATTGCGCAGGATGAGCCGATTGCGCGGCAGTTGCTGCGATGCCGTCGAACATCGTCGGGATGCCATCGAACGGTCCCTTGGCTGCAGGCTGCGCGCCGATCGACAACGCATGGAAACGCATCGTTGGCTCGAACACCGCGTCGATCGGCGCCGGCAATCCAGGGCTCACGTGATGTTGCTGCAACGCGTCGTAGGCAAGTCGGCGATAGGTGTCGCCGCGAATCGGCTCCAACTCCTCGGCGTCGATCGCGAATGCCGCAGGCACTGGCTCGCTCGTGGCGCCGAGGAACAGCGCGCGCAATTCGTGCGGTGGCTGCGCGATCTTCGCAGTGCCGTCCGCAGCCATCGCCACTGCGAGCGGCAGCGCTTGCGCAAGGGCGAGGTCGTGACCATGCGTCTCCTCGGCGTGGTGCGTGCTGATCACGACATCCGGGCGAATCGTGCGCAGTAGCCGCGCGAGTTCGCGGATCGTGTCCTCGCGCCCCCATTCTGCGAATGCCTCCTCCGCGCTGCGTCGGAAACCGAAGTCGGGGCGATTGAGGTGCCACACTTCGCCATCGAACGTGGCGCAGCCAGCTTCGGCTTCGATCGTTCGGATGCGTTCGAGCTCGTCGCCAGACTCCGGTCCGCGCGAGTTCTGCCCACCGCCGCCGCGCGATGCCAGCAACACCGCGACGCGCGCGCCGAATCGATAGCGGAGCCACATCGCTGGCAGCAGGTAGCGATCGTCTGGATGCGACGCGACCAGCAACACGAGCGTGTCGTTGGCGATGTCACGCTTCGCCTGATGCAACGCGATCGCGCCGGACGGCGAGCGACCGGATTGCGAAGGCGCGGCCGTTGCGAGGACCGCCATGGCAGCCAGTGCGAGCGCTGGAATGTGCGCAACGCGGGTTCTGCTGAGTTCGCGCAGAACGCGATGGAGAGGCCCAGTTGCCGATGTGCGCGGAAGGTCCATGGCGGCCTCACAGGATAGATGCGCGCTGAAGGATCGCGAACTAGCTGCTGATTCGATGGCCCCAAATGCGACGCGCCGCGGCCCGTGGCGAGCACGGACCGCGGCGCGGCGAGTGGCAATCAGGCTTGGAGCGCCTGAGCGCCGAGCACTTCAGCGAATCATGTTCGGCATCAAAGTAGCAGCCGTCACGCCGGCGATGCCAAGCGCCGACAGCGCCATCCAAACTTCAGGGCCCCACGGCGTCGTGGTCACGCTGGTCAGGCCGTTCGCGTCCGCCTTGGTGTAGGACATCGTGCCGAACAGGTGCTTGGTCAGCGCGGAGGAGTCCGGCAGCAGCGCCCAATCGAACGGGATGTCCTCGCTCGGCGGGATGAAACCGACCACGCCGTTGATCAGCGAGTAGTAGCTCTCGAACGTGGCCTTCCAGTCCGTGAAGGAGATGTCGATCACGCCCTCGGGCAGCGCGCTGGCGTATGCAGCGAACTCCTTGTTGCCGCGGATATCGGTCTTCGGATCATCCTCGGTGCGGTCCATGCGCTTGATCGCGCGACGGACGTCATCCGACGAGAACGCCGTGACCATGTAGCCCTTGTGGAACGTGAAGCACGGGTTGAGGTTGGCGAGCGGGTTCATCCCGGCGCCCGCGGCGTCATCGAGGTTCATCGAGAACTGGTAGGACTTCACGCCACGCTTCTCGTTCTCTTCGAGAGTCACTTGGCCATCGCTCATCGCGCACATGGCCTTGAGCACCTTGAGGACCTTCTGGTCGTCGTTGACCTTGACGAGAATGGCCATCTCAGGCGAACCCGTGATGTCTGTCATCGGCATCGCCCACGTGATGACCGAGTCGCCGATCGCGCCGAACAGGTCGTCGCGCATGTTGAAGCCAATCTCCTTCTCAACCTCCGCGAGCTGCGCCATCGCATCCTCTGCGACCTTCGGGTCATACGCGCGGAGTGCGCCCAGCATCGCATCGTGCCAGGCCATCGGCTCGACGCTGAAGGCCCAGAAGCTCGCGGCATCCTTTGGCACCCACTTGAGGAACGCCATGTCGACAGTCTTGTTGCCCGTCGGCATCAAGCCCTTGCGGTCCAACGCCGGCGCGTCGATGTAGCCCGTCATGATGGCCTTGCCATCCCGGTAGCTGCTCGACATGCCGTAGGACTTCATGCCGGAGAGGCCGAGCGCATCCATGCCGCGCCGCACGCCGTCGATGTCGATCTCGGACAGCTCGGGGCTCATCTCGGAGCCGATCTCGATCGCCGACATCATGAAGTCCATGACCGGATCGGTGCGGAGGAACATCGCCACTTCGGCGCCATCGACCGTGAGCTGCTTGCTCGACGCCTTGTAGCGATCGGTCTCGGCAAGGATCGGCTTGTTGGCGACCATGTTCTCGACCGTGCTGCGAACGTCGTCGAGAACCGTGCCGAGGATCACGCCGCTCTTCAGCATCGCGACGTTGAGGCCCATCGCGTTGCCCTCAGGGCCCTCCATCGGCTTGAAGGTGGCGATCTTGATGTCGCCGACCGCGACTTCGCCCTGCTCCATCTTCCCCGACTGACCGAGCATGCCCATGCCCATCTGCATGAGGCCAAACCACTGCGGCGCCGTGTCGCCGAACTCCAGTTGGATCATGAGGCCGACCGTCGGCATCGGGCCGAAGTCGCCAGACTTGATCGCGAGCTGCGTCAGCGCGACCGAGGCGCCCTTCACCCGCAGGCTCATCAGCGTCTGTGGGTCCACCGGCAGCGCGCCCTGCGCGTGCATCTCCTTCGCCTGATCCATCGCCTTCTGGATCTGCTGCTGCACCATTTCGCGGGCGTCCTTCACGAAGTTCTGCACTTCCTGCTCGGCCCACATCTTGGCGATTGGCATCGACGCCATCTCCTGCATGGAGGCATCGAGATCGGGCATGCTCATCGCCATCACCGTGCCGGCGGGCAGATAGGGCACCATCGACTGCTGCTGGGCTGCCCCGACCGCGGCGAACGCGGAGAGGAGCGGCAGAAGCATCCACTGGATCTTACGCATGTTGATCTAAGCTCTGGTTGAGTCTGGGTTTCTACTCGCGGTGCAATTGGCTGCACGGCAGGGGACTGTCAGCGGGCGCCGCTGTGGACGCCCGCGCTTCGAAACCGTCAGCGGGCTGCTGTTTGGATCAGCGAACCTGCTTCTGGAAGTGCTTGTCGATGGCGTCCTGGCTCTTGCCAAGGGCGGACTGCAGGGCCTTTGCAGCCTTGTCGATGCCACTGGCCTTTTGCGAGCGCATCGCTTCGCCGAAAGCGGCGAGGGCGGCTGAGACGTCCTTGTCGCCACCGTTCTTGGCGAAGTCGATCAGGAATCCCGCCTGCGTGAGGTTGGCGCTGATTGCGTCGGACTCCATCTCGCCGTCGATCGCAAACGCGGAGAACCACTTGTCGAGTGGCTTGAGACCGCCGCCCTTCGCGAGGTTCTGGCAGAACCACTTGCCGGTGTCCGGATTGCCGAAGCGGCTGCCAGACGACGCAAGGCCGTGCAGCAACCAAGCGGGCATCTCTGCTTCGCAAGAAGCCAGGATGCCATGCACGTATGCGAGGCCGACTGCGTGCGGCAGGTAGTAGGGGCCCCAACCTTCGTCCCACAGCGACACCGCGGGACGCACTTCGCCTTGCAGCGGAAGTTCGAGGAGAGCCTCTTCGCGCGCGAGGAATGCGCCGTATGCCGACGTCTCGTCGCCGAGCCTCGTGCCGAACTGAACGAACTCATCCTGAGTCGGCGCGACCAGCACTGCGGGACGCTGCGCGGGCAGCGGCTTGGCTTCGCCGAGGGCTGCCGAGACTTGCGCAATCGCTCGATCTGCGTGCTCGCGCAGCGACTCGATCTTTGCGACCGGCAGCGTGCTGAGGAGCACGTAGTGCGGATTGGCGACGATCCACGGATGCGCGCCGTTGCCGTGGTAGGCATCCGCTTCCTTCTCGTCGACCCAGCGCTTGCCGCCATCGATCGGGAACGAGCGACCGCGCGACTTCTCGAGATCCTCCGCGGCGATCAGTTCGCCAGTGACTGCGTGACGGACCTTGCCGGACTGCAGCGCGCGATACTCGCCCTTCGCCACCAACTCTCCGTTGAAGTGGAACACGCCGCGCTTGGCGTCTTCGACGTGGTCTTTCTCAACCCACGTGCCATTGACCTCCACCATGCCCTTCGCGGCCATCTCCGCGGCGAGCTTCTCTTCTTCTGGAGACTTCTTGGCTTCCTTCTTCTGCTCGACCGCAGCCTTCTTCGTGTTCTTCGGATCCTGCTTGCCGTCCTTGGCAGGCTTCGCAGCGTCCTTCTTCGCGGGCTCCTTTGCAGGCTTTTGCGCGAGCGCGACGTTGCCGAACAAGCAGGACAGAGCGATCAACAGCGGAATGCGCATCGATGGATCTCGCGGAAGAGGCTGCGCGCACGGGTCGGCGCGCATCGGGGGCGCGATGGATTAATGGACCGACCGTCGATTGTCAGGAGCGAATCGATGCCACGATTCGAGCTGCTGACTCGGGCGCAGGTTGAGGTAGGGCGTCCAACGCGGCCGCATCGGCTGGCGCAGCAACCGGAGTCCAGAGTCCTTCAGATGGCGATCGGCCTTGCGTGCATTGCAGCCGACGCATGCGAGCACGCAGTTCTCCCACGTCGTGCGACCGCCGCGCGACTTCGGCGTGACGTGGTCGATGCTGAGGCGATCGGGCGAACCTTTGCGGCCGCAGTATTGGCAGGTGAAATCGTCGCGCAAAAACAGGTTCCGGCGCGTGAACGGAGCCTCGTGGCATGGGACGCGGTCGTAGCCGCGTAGCACAACCACTTCGGGCACGGGGATATGCACCGATGGCGAGCGCACATAGTCGCGCGTCGGCGGGTCGCTGAGACGAATCCACTCAGGGAACGCGTAGACCGCAAGTGTGTCCGGCGCCACGACACGCGCGACGTCGCGCACCATCATGCACAGGGCGCGCCGGACTGTCGTGACATGGACCGGCATCCAGGACCGGTTCAGCACCAGAGCCGAACGGTCCAGCAACTGCGCACGCATGGCATTCTCGGTCTTCTGCATTGCAGGTCCGCATGAGCCGCCAAGTCGCGAGGCAGTCTAGTGGGGACTCTGGAGTCGGCAATGCCCCCTGCCGTCGTTGCGACCGCGCACCCCGAAGGCTACACTTGCGCGGTTCTACCCCGCGCCATCCAGCCGCTCGACCGAATGAACCACCACCTCGCCCTTCGCTGGTCTGCCCCCGCTCTGCTGGGGCTGCTGCTCGTTGCCTGTGAATCGACCGAGACGAATCACAGCGGCGACCTCGGCACTTCGGCAGTGCAGTTCCAAGACATCGTCGTGCCGCAGGGCCTCAAGCTCGTGGAGCGCTTCGCCGAGAGCCACTCGCGCGAAGCGGCCGGCTGGCGCTACGGGCACTTTGAATACGTCGGCCAGACGACGATCCAGGAAGCGTGCTCTCACCTGCTGGATCGAATGCCGCAGCACAGCTGGCAGCTCGTCTCCGACAAGTCCGACGATCCGAAGATGCGGCACATCCAGTTCAAACGGGGTGCCTACGTGGTCGATTACCGCCTGGAGCGGAACTTCGGAGAGACCCACATGGTGGTCGACTACGACACCAAGATCGAAGGCCGCTGACCGTCCCCCCAGAAATCCATCATGACCGCATCCTTGCCACAGGGCCTTTCGGGCACCCAGGCGCCCAACGCTCTCGAAATCCTCTGGGAACGCTATAAGCGCTTGGTCCAAGCAGCTTTCTGGCTGCTGATCGTGGGCATGTTCGCCTACTATGGGCTGCGCTACTACGAGCAAACCCAGGCCAACAAGAAGTGGTCGCAGTGGGCCGAGGCGACGCTGCTGCGCTCCGCCTACAACCCGAAGGACGGCGATCCCAAGTCGGCGAGCTCGTTCGAGGCAGTGGCCAACTTGCTGGATGAACTGCGCGATGCCCCTGAGGCGCACTTCACGGCGGCGCTGGCAAACGCGGATGCGAGCCAAAAGCCCTACGTGCTGTGGCTCAAGGCGTGCCGCGAGGCGCGCAACGGCGACGTGGACGCGGCCAGCAAGACGATCGACCAACTGAAGGCGGGCTACCCCAACCACACGCTCGTGGCGAGCAGTGGCTACCCGGTCCAGGTCCGGCAACCAGTGGAGAAGCCGAAGGACAAGGACAAGGACAAGAAGCCGGACGCACAGCAGGATGAGGAAGAGGAACTGAAGCCGGCAGTCGCGGGATCCCCCGCGGAGATGCTCATCCAGAACCTCAAGTCTGCCAAGGACTTCAGCGCGCCGCCGAGCTTCGGCAAGCCCGCGATCCCGGCGGATGCGCCGCGCTACAAGGTCACGCTCGAGGGCGAATACGGCGAGTTCGTGATCGCCCTGATGGTCCAGGATGCTCCGAAGACCTGCGCGAAGTTCGACGAGATCGTCACGGCCAAGTTCTGGGAAGGCATCAAGGTCGACGAGATCGTCCGCCCCAGCTCGCGCCGCAATCGCTTCATGGAGGCGACGCGCCAGTTCCACTTCGGTTTCGAGACAACCAAGACCGAGGCCAACCGCGCGGACTGGGACACGTCGAAGCCGAGCAAGGACGAATACACGGTCCAGGAGTTCACCAACCTGAGCCACTTCCCCGGCGCCGTCAGTGCACGCATGCGCGATGGCAAGTCGGAGGTCGATCGCCTCTACATCTGCGAGTCGGACTCGCCGAGCCAGGACGACCAACGCATGGTCTTCGCTTACGTGGTCGAGGGACTCGAGAACGTCCGCAAGATCTGCGACGCGAGCTATGACCGGTCGGAAGACGAGGAAGTCGGCCGCGGCCGCCCGTCCGAGAACATCGCCATCAAGTCGGTGACGAAGCTCTGATCCGAAGGGATCGCGCGGGCCTGGCGCTAGTCGCTGGCCCGCCGCGCGAGCAGGGTGTGGTGCGGGATTCCCCCACCGGCTCGCGCAAGGCAGCAAGTGCAATTGCCGCCGCCCCATTTCTCTGGGTGACCCTTGGGCCACCCGCTATCCGCAATCTGCCGCTTAATCCCTAAGTCGTTCTCTAGTGACGACTTAGTCCATTTCCTTGAGCTTGCTGTAGATCCGTTCAAACTCTTCCCGGCCGGCACAGGTGATCTGGATCACCGAAGACTTCCGGCCATAGCGGACATTGACGGTGGTGCTCAGGGTCTCGGTCAGGGTCTCCTCGATCTCCTTGAGCCAAGCAGCCTTGATCTGCTTCGGATCCTTCTTCTTGACGGGAGTCGTCGGGCCAACATTCGCTTGCCGAACGAGGTCCTCGAGGGCGCGCACGGATAGCGAGAGTCGGATGGCCTCATCCGCGAGCTTGGTCTGCACCTCCGGGTCCTTGGCGCCGAGCAGCGCACGAGCGTGCCCCATCGACAATGTTCCACGTGAAACATGCTCCTGGACGGCAGGGGCCAGATCGAGCAATCGCATGAAGTTGGCGACCGTGGAGCGGTCAAGGCCAACGCGCTGAGCGACCTCTTCCTGCTTCGCACCGAGTTGGGTCTGAAGCGTGCGGAACGCGTTCGC
>CAIYFF010000504.1 GCA_903925435.1 uncultured Planctomycetota bacterium
CACGGGAACTCGAACACCCCGTCTTCCTGCATGCGCTGGCCTTCGCGGCATGCGACATCCGCGGGGCCGTCATCGGCGCGGAGCGGATCGCGTGCCGCGTCCGTTGTCGGCACCAAGAACGCGAGCGATGTCTTGGAGGCCGTGGCGAGGCGGCCGCGCACGACTGCGGTCGGCAGCCGGATCGCGGTCGTTGCTTCGTCGGCGTAGGAGTGGACTTCGATGGTCAATGGCTCGGTCGAGAACGGTTGACCTTCGACGCGCGCGCGCACGTCGTAGCTGCCGGGCCTGCTGGCGTAGATCGTGAACTTGCCGTCGCGATCGGTCACAGTGCGCGGGCATCGCTTGTGCGCTTGCGCGTGGTCGAAGCCGAGCGGGTGGTTGGCGAGCGGGCCTGGCGCCGAGGCGCCGTGCGCGAGCGCAAACACGGTGACGCCTGCAACCGGACGACCGTTTTGCGTGACCACGCCATCGATCTTCGGGATCGGCGGCAGCGGCAGCAGCAATTGCGCACGTTCGCCGCCGCGAGCCTCGACGACCGCGGTGGTGCGCGTGTCGATGCCGCCCGCGAGCAGCGGCACGTCGAGCGGCTTGGCTCCGCCGACCGGACCACCTTGCGTGCGATCCGTGCGCCGGATCGCGACGTTCCATGCGCCGGGCGTGGTCTCGCCGCTCGTGAACGTGCCATCGTCCGCAATCGCCAACTCGATGGCAGACCGCGGATCCTGACCCTTCTTCCATGCGACGACGTGCAGCCCATAGGGCGTGTTCGTGTCGTAGTCCGAGACGCGACCATCGAGCACCGTGGCGCGTTGCAGCGACACTTCGATGTTCGAGGCGCCATCGTCGATGCGCAGCTCGGCCTGGAGATGGCCCGCGCGCAACACGCGCAGCGATGCAGCCGTTGCGTCTGGCAGCGCCAGCGCAAAGCGGCCGTCGTGGCCTGCGCGCAGCGCGCGTTTGGTTTGGTTGTCGGCGACGGTCAGTTCTGCGTTTGCGAACGGGACCGGTTCGCCGCGCTCGTCGCGCACGGCGATCGTGTGAACGCGACCCTTGGTCCACGTCAGCGCCACGAACGGATCGTCGGGCAACGACACGTTGCGAAGTTCTGCGCAGCCAGTCGAGCCCGCGGCGCGCACCGTGTAGTTGCCTGCGATGAGGCCCTCGATGCGGAAGGTCCCGTCGGAAGCGATTGGGTGCTGCTTCTGCATCACCTCGCGCGCCGCGTCATGTGGCATCGCAGCGCCGTCTGCGAGCCCGACGAAGACCACCGTGTCCTGGTCCGCGCCTTCGATCTTGCCAGCGAGTTCGCGCATCCGCGACAGCACGATGCGGCGCGCGCTCGCGGCGGATTCGACTTCGATCCACATCGGCACGCAGCCGTTGGCCTCGATCCGCACGCGGCTCGACACCGACGAGATCATGCTGACGTGGCCGAGTTCGTCGGACACGCCTTCTGCGTCATCGTCTGGCGAGCGCAGCGTGGCGCCATCAACCGGCCTGCCGTCGTCGTCGCGCAGCGTCCACGCGAGTTCTGCGCGCGGACGCAACACGATGTCTGCGGTCCACTCGGTCTTCTTGCCTTCGATCCGAATGCGCGCGCGGCCGTGTTGGCCCTCGTGCTGCGCGTCGAGGCGCAGCGGCGACGCGGGCACGTCTTCGAATGCGAACGCGCCGCGCTCGTCCGTCGCGCACTCCGCGACTTGCGCGCCGTCTTCGCCGGTCATCGCGATGCGCACGTTGGCGAGCGGCTGTCCCGTCGCGGACTTGGCCTCACCGCGCACCGCAAAGCGCGGTCGCAGTTCGAGGTCGCCGAGTTCGCATGGCGCACCGTCCTTCAGTTCGACGGTCCACGTTGGTTGGTGTTGCGACAGTCCTGGGCCGACGGCGCGAAGCTCGAACGTGCCATCGCCTGCGAGCCCGCGACGGAATCGTCCTTCCTCGTCGGTGCGCAAGTTCTGGCGACGGCCTTTGCCGTTTTGCGGCGCGAGCACGAAGTCCATGCCCGCGATCGGCTGGCCATCGCGCACGCATCGACCCGACACGACGCAGTGGGGCGCAGCGACTTCGTTGGCGGTGGGATCTGCAGACTTGGCGCTGGTCTTGCCGCGGCGCTTGGGGCCCAGCTCCGACACGGTGGGATCCGGCTTCTCTGCGACCTTCTCGACTGCGGCTTCCGGCTTGCGCTTTCGCTCCGGCTTCGGCGCCGTCGCAACCGCAGGATCCACGCCGCCGCGAACGGGTTCCTCGGCGCGCACTGCCTCTGCCCGAGCGCGAACAATCGGCTGCGCTGCGTCGCCATCGAGCAAGGTCAACGCGGCGGCAGTCGCGACGAGCGCAAGACCGACGTAGAGCAGTGGCGATCGAAGGATCAGCATGGCAGCGGTGAGGAGTCGTAGAGAGCTCCTCGCCTATCGGCCTCCATGCGGATCCATGTCGCGGACGTTTCCTGCGAGCGTCTCGAATCGAAACGCTCGCGCGCGAGGTGGCGATTGGATCGCCGCGCAGGATCCGCAGCTCCGATGACGTCGGCGATGCGCGCAGTGGGCGCGCGCTGCCAAGCTCGCTGGTCAGAACTCGATCTGCGATTCGCCTACGCCTTTTGCGAGCCTGCGCGACAACCGCAGCCGGCCGCGGTCGTCGGCGCCGAGCACGCAGACGATCATCTCTTCGCCTTCCTTCGCGATGTCGGACGC
>CAIYFF010000505.1 GCA_903925435.1 uncultured Planctomycetota bacterium
AGCAAGCAACTCGACGGCAGTGCCGCCGTGGCCAAACAGCAGCACGGGCCCGAACGTCGGGTCGATGCTCGCACCGAGGATCAGTTCGACTGCGCCGCGCGCGCGCACCATCGTCTGCACCGAGAATCCGACGATGCGCGCGTTGGGGCGAGATTTCTTGAGCCTCGAGAGCATCGAGTCGGCCGCGATGCGCAGCTCCTCTTCGTCGCCGAGGTCGAGCGCCACGCCGCCAAGGTCGCTTTTGTGCAGCAAGTCGGGTGACAGGATCTTGAGCACGACGGGGAATCCGATCTGGCGCGCCGCTTCGATCGCCGCATCCGCATTCGGCTCGGCATGGCGCGTTGCGACGGTCGGAATGCCAGCCGCGGCGAGCACAGCTTTCGCTTCGTCCTCGAGCAGCCATTCGCGACCGTCTTGCAGCGCGCGGTCGAGGATCGTGCGCACTCTGCACAGATCTACCGACGGTGTCGCTGTCGGCAGTTGCGGGCGAGCCTTTAGCAGGGCGCGCCCATTGCGCCATTGCTGCAGCAGCGAGAACGCGCGCACTGCTTCCTCAGGCGTGTCGTAGTCCGCGACTCCCGCGGCGCGGAACGTATCGCGCGCTTGCCGCACGGCATCGTCGCCGAGCCAGCACGACAGCAAGCGAGCGGGTTGCCCTTCCGTTCGCTGCGTAAACGGCAGCAAGGCCTTGGCGATCTCGGCGCTCGGCACGATTGCAGTCGGCGCATGCACGAACAGGATCGAGCCGGACTCGTCGCGGCTCAGCAGTTCCTGCATCGTCGCGACATAGCGCGACACGGGCGCATCGCCGAGGATGTCGACAGGGTTCGCGCGCGACCAGTTGGCGGGAAGGATCGCGTCGAGGCGCGCGCGTGCTTCGTCGGACAGTTCCGCCATCGGCACGCCGTAGTGCGCGCATGCGTCGGCAGCGAGCACGCCAGCGCCGCCGCCGTTCGTGACGATCGTGAGCCTCTCGGGCGAGCCGTCCGGCAAGCACGCGAGGGTCTCTGCTGCGAGGAAGAGGTCGTGCACCGAGTCGACGCGCAACATGCCGACGCGCCGCGCCGCCGCGTCGAACACGAGGTCGGATCCCGTGAGCGCGCCGGTGTGCGATGCCGCTGCCTTGCTGCCCGCTTCGCTGCGCCCGGCCTTCACGACGATCACTGGTTTCCGAAGAGCCGCTTCGTGCGCAGCGGCGAGGAACTTGGCGCTGTCCTGCACCGACTCCAGGTAGAGCAAGATGGCGCGCGTCGCGTCGTCGTGCGCAAGGTGGTTTAGCAGGTCTGCGCAATCGAGCTCGAGCTGGTCGCCGAGCGAGGCGAAGCACGAGAATCCGAGGCCGCGCGCGTTGGCCCAGTCGAGCATGGCCGTCATCAGCGCGCCGGATTGCGTGATGAACGCAAGTTCGCCCGCGTTCGCGGTCGCGTGCGCGAAGCTCGCGTTCATCTTCGCGTGCGGCGCGATGGTGCCGATGCAGTTGGGGCCCTGGATGCGAATGCCGGTGCGCCGGTGCGCGGCAAGGAGCCGTTGCCGTTGCCCTTGGTCGAGCCCGGCGGTGATCACGATCACGGCTCCGGCTCCGCGGTCGGCGAGTTCGTCGACGATGTCAGGCACGCTCGATGGCGGCGTGCACACGATGCCGAGATCGGGGACCTCGGGCAGGGCTGCGAGCGATGGATACACCCGCTCGCCGCCCAGCTCGGTGCGCGTTGGGTGGATCGCGTAGCGGGCGCCTGAGAAGCCGCACGCGCGCAAGTTGTTCCAGACCACGCAGCCTACCGCGCCCTTTCGGTTGCTCGCTCCGAAGACGGCGATGGAACGCGGGGAGAACAGTGCGTCGAGTCCGTGTCGGTTCATGTCTCCTCCGCAACGCTCGCTGGCCTACGCGGTCTTTCGGGGCGGATGTCCGGTGTCCGCTACGGACTCGCGCGTAGTCTGTGGCGCGAGCGGGGCTGTGCGCATGGCCCCTGTCCTCGTCGATGCGAACGCAACTCCAGAGCTTCTCCTCCGCGACTTCGCAATGGCCGGATCCTGCGCAGTGGCCGATCCGTGAATGGGTTGCAGAAGCGGTGCAGACTCTGCGCGACTTGCCGGATTGGGGGCTGCTTGGCGTGCTGTTTGGCGCGGCCCTGCTCGGCGGTGGTCTCTTGCTGCAGGTGGCTGCCGCAGTGCGGTGGTTGCGCGCGTGGCGATCGCGGCGGCTGGGATCGTGGGGCGAGCACGCTGCTCTTGGCCTGTTGGCGGGCGCGGGCTACCGGGTCGTCGCGCGCCAGACGACGCGGCGGTATCGCGTGCGGGTCGACGGCGCTTGGTGCGAAGTCGAGTTGCGCGCGGACTTCCTGGTGGAACGGAAGGGCGAGACCTTCGTCGCCGAGGTCAAAGGTGGTCCGGTTGTCTGTGATCCGCTGCACACGCCGACGCGTCGTCAGCTGCTCGAATACGAGGTCGCATTCGAGGCCGATGGCGTGGTGCTTGTCGATGTGCCGGGACGGCGGATCCGACGGGTTGCGTTCCCGCTGGCGGATTGAAGGGCGGCCTTCCTAGAACCGCCTGGCAACGCGACCGTCGACAAGTCGTGCGGTCTGCGTGCTCGAGAAACCCCTCCCGCGGTTGCGCGACGGAGAAGGTGGTGGGCAGGGCCGGAGTCGAACCGGCGACCCTGGCATTTTCAATGCCATGCTCTACCAACTGAGCTACCTGCCCGAGCGAGCAAGCCTACTACGGCCTGCGCATTCAGGGCGGGCACCATAGAGATCGGCGGGGACTCGCGCAAGCATGCAGCGCGCGGAACTCGCAACGCCATCGAGCTGCGCAAGCCGCGTCAGATGCCCGCGATTGCGACGACGTCCTTTTGCTCGCTGACCACGACGCCGCCCTTCTTCTCGACGGTGACGACGAAGGCCTTGGCTTCGCGCACCGGCAGCTTGGCGTGGATCGGCACGACCTGCTCGTTGCCGCTCGCGAGATCGAACAGGCCGCCATCTACCGGCGCGCCCGTGCGGTCCGCGTCGACGATCCAGAGTTGGTACTGCAAACCCTGCGGCAGCGGCTGCAGCCCGTCGATGCGCAAGAAGCCTTGTTGACGCTGCGTGCACCAAACCACGTCGCCGTGCACAGAGCCGTACGAGTGTGAGGTCCCGGGCTTCCAGTCGATCTTCGCGTAGTTGCCGCGGACGAGGAACTCCTCGCGCATGCGCGATGGCGGTTCTCCATCCGCTGGGCTGAGCGCAACGTATGCGCCCAGGAAGCCAGCGGCTGCGCCGACGAGGAACGGGAGCCAGCGCGGTTGCCGCGAAACTGGGTTGCCGAGCAGCGGCGCGTTGCGTGGCGGTAGCGCCGGCGCCTTCGCAATCTCGTTGCCGGCCGCAACGAGTTGTTCGAAGAACGCGGGGCGCATCGGCGCGACCTGCGTGGACCGCATGGCGCCGATTGCCGCATACATCGCTGCTGCGCGCTCCAGCCCGGCCAACTCCGCGCAAATCGCGGGATCGCCTCCAGCGGTCGCGAAGTCCACCTGGGCTCCCGACTCCCATGCGTCGAGCACCGCGTCGGCGAGCGTGTCCAAATGCGCTTCGCTCATTCGAGGTCTCCCTCTTGCTCGGGCTGGGCAACTCCGAGCAGGTTGCGCAACCGGATCAAGCCGCGGCGTGCGTGGCTCTTGACGGTGCCAAGGGGGATGCCGATGGCGACCGAGATTTCGTGGTGGGTGCGTCCCTCGTTGAGCGCCAGTTCCAACACTTGGCGCTGTTCGGGGCGCAGTTGCAGCATCGCAGCCTGCGCGCGGCGGACTTCGTCGTCGAACTCTGCTGCGTCAAACTTCGCTGGCTCGCCCGGCAGTTCGGACGCTTCTTGCAACAGTTCGATTTGCGGCCGACGACCGAGGCGACGGGCGCGGTCGATCAGTCGCCGACGCGCAATCGTCATCACGAACGTCAGTTCGCTGCCGGCGTTCTGGTCGTAGCGAGCTGCGTTGCGCCAGATCTCGACCAGGATCTCCTGCGTCGCATCCTCAGCATCTTCGGCGGAGCGGCAGAAACGTCGCGCCAGACCCCAGACTGCGTTGCCGTAGCCGCGCAGGAAGTCTTCGACTGCGCCGGGCCGGCCTGCAGCGATTTGGGTGAGCAGCGGAGTGTCCATAGCGCGAATGCGGCGCGAAGAAGCTACCCCGTCGCGCGGTCTCCTGCACGTGGACTTGGAATTCACCCGCATGGCTCGATCGCGTCGATGTTGTAGGTCTGCTGCCGACGGATGGGACCTTCCAGAACGGGCTCCGGCGGACATCGGCCTTCCGCGTTTGCCATCCGTCGCTAAGGTGAAGACTGCCAACCGTCGCCCAGGAATGGGCGGCGGTTGTTTCGTTCCGAGGCTTGCACTGGATGCACCGCATCCTCACGGCACCCTGGCACGAACTGGCGCGCGCCTCACCGATGTCCACTTACCGCACAATCGTCCCTCTGATGCGAGCCTCGTCGCGCGCGTATGCGCGTGCGACGGTCGCTGCCATGGAGGCAATGCGGCCAGGCTTCGTTGCGAAGGCGTTGCCCGCGACGTTCGCTTCGCCGGAAGCGGACATCGAGGTTCGGGTGCTGCAGCTCGCGGAAAGCCTCGCGGTCGATGCCCCCGAGTTGTTCGCTGATTCCGTCGCGTGGTATCGGACGGCGCTGCACTTCCGCGGCGTCGCCGACGACTACCTCTCGCTGTCCTTGGATGCGCTCGCAACAGTGCTGGAGCGCGAGTTGCCGCCTTCCCATGGCTCCGGCTTCCTGCGGTCGCTTGCGATGGCGCAGCAGGCCGCTCGGTCGGTCCCAGCGGTGCCGCCAAGCCCGATCGAACAGCAGGGGCCGTTTGCTCGTCGCGCGCAGCAGTTCTTGCTCGCGGTGCTCGAGGGGCAGGGCGAGGAGGCAATGGATGTGGTGCGCACGGCGCTCCTGGAGGGAGTCACTCCTGCGCAGGTCCACGACTCGATTTTGATGCCTGCGCAACAGGAAGTCGGTCGCATGTGGATGCTCGGCGAGGCGCCGATCGCCGATGAGCACTTTGCGAGCCAGTTGGCGGGCCAGGTGCTCTCGCTGCTGCAGTCGCGCGTGCCAAAGCCTGCGCCGGATGCACCGCATGTCGTCGCGTTTGCTGTGTCTGGCAATCTCCACGACCTGGGCATTCGCATCATCACGCAGCGGTTGCAGTTCGCAGGGTTCCGCGTGACCAACCTGGGCGCCGACTTGCCCGCGAGCGACTTGCCGTGGGCGTTGTCGGGTCGCCAATGCGATCTGCTCGCGGTGTCGGCAACGATGTTGCTGCACCTCGGTCAGGCACGCAGCGTCGTTGATGTGCGCAACACGCAACTTGGTGGGTCGCCGCCGATCCTGCTCGGCGGTTCGCCGTTTGCCAAGGTGCCGGATCTGCATGTCCGCCTCGGTGCGGAGGCGGGCGCGGGCGACGCGGACTCTGCGGTGCAATGCGCGCTGCGGCTCACCAAGCGCGCGTGAACCGCTGGCCGCGACGATCGGTCACCGCTTGTGGAAACGGTAGTGCGACACGAACCACTCGCGGCCTTGGTCGAAGCCCCATAGCTCGGCACATGCCATGAAGAATGTGCGCCAGCCGTTCCACATCGCCTTCGCGCGGTTGCCGTAGGTCTGCTCGAACAGCGGCCACAGCGTGTCGCGATTGCGGTCCATGTTGACGAGCCAAGCCTCGCTCGTCTTCTGGTAGTGCTGCCCGCACACGCGCCAGTGCGCCTCGATGGCGAGGTGGTCCTGGAAGTACAGCATCTGGCTGTCTGCGGGCATCTGGCCGCCAGTGAAGAACTGGCGCGCCATCCAGTCGTTGTCGCCGTCGGCGACGAACGGGTAGCCCGCATTGCGATGCGTGAAGATGTGGATGAACAGCTTGCCGTCGCGATCGAGCCACGACGCGACGCGGGCGAGCAGCTTCCGCCAGTTCTTCATGTGCTCGAACATCTCGATCGAGAACACGCGATCGAACGTGCGGCCCGGCTCGAACACGTTGGCGTCCGCCGTCACGATGTCCAGGTTGGACAATCCTTGCGCCTTTGCGCGCTGCAGGATGCTCTCGCGCTGGCTGTTGGAGTTGCTGACTCCGAGCACTTTGCAGTTGGGGTAGTTGCGCGCGATCCACATCGACAGCGAGCCCCAGCCGCAGCCGAGGTCGAGCACGCGCATGCCGTCCTTCAACTCGCCGCGCTCGCAGGTCGTGCGCAGCATGTTCGCTTCGCTGGTCTCGAGCGTGTCCGCGCCGGGGCCCCATAGGCCTGAGCTGTACTTGCGATTGGGGCCGAGCGCCTTCTCGTAGAACGCGGCCGGCACCTCGTAGTGCTGCTCGTTCGCCGCCTTGGTCTCGTCCGCGATCGGCGCCGCGTCGCATGCAGCGATGTGCGCCATCAAGCGCGCCTGCACTTGCTCGGGATCGAGGACTTGCTCTTGCCGCAGTCGATCGCGCAGCAGGCGGCGGATGCCGAACCGGATCAGGAAGTCAGGAAGGAGGCCGCGCTCCAGCAGGTTCTCGGACAGGCTCAATGGGTTCCTTTCGCCGTCGCAGAGACGCGCGGGAGCCATGGGAAGAAGCAGTTCGTCTCGCGCTGGTAGGCGCGGTAGTCATCGCCGCGGCTGCGCAGCGACTGCTGCTCGGCCCACGGCACGCCGCTCACGAAGCGGATCAAGAAGTACATCGACGCGGGCGCGATCCATGAGATCCATCCGTGGGCGCCAGGGCTGCAGATCGCGCCGATGCCGCACCAGAGCAACCACTCGCCGAAGTAGTTGGGGTGTCGGCTGTAGCGCCACGGGCCGCTGCGGCAGGTCTTGCCCTTGTTGGCAGGATCGCGTCGATGCGCCGCGAGCTTCCGGTCCGACCATGACTCCAGCGCGAGGCCGATCACAAAGATCGCGACACCAGCAGTCTGGATCGGGGTGATCGAGGCGGCATCATGTTGCGCCAGCGTCACGAACGGCGTGGCGAACAAGAAGGCCAAGAGGCCTTGCAGCAAGTAGACGAAGACGAAGAGCCACGCCGCGCGCGGGCCCAACCGTTCGCGGAGTGCCGCGTATCGGCCGTCTTCGCCTCGATGCCGCAGCACGCGATCCAGCAGGATATGAAGCGAAAGACGACCGCTCCACACGACGGCCACCACGGCAGCGAGGCTGCGCGACAGCGCGCTGCCCGAGCTGAGCATGGCTGCGCCGATCGCCAGCGCTCCGATCGTTGCGGCCCAGCCGACATCCACGCTTGTCGCGTCCTTCGTGCGCAACTGGCGCAGCCACAGCGCGACCATGACCGCCGTGGCCGCCGCGAGGCTGTAGAGGTAGTCCGCCGCGGGGAACGCTCCGTCGACCGGGAACGGCGAGAGAGCGTTGTGGGGCACGGCAAGCACGGGCGCGCTTTCGTAGCTGCGTGCGTGCCGGATGCAATCGTGCGCACTGCGATCGCGGGCCGCCGTGCATCCGGGCCAGTTGCAGCGTCGAAGGGGGCGCCGTGAATCCCCGCTCCGCAATCCACAAGCCCGGCGTGCTGACTCCGCTGTGGGCCCTGGTGGACAACGATCTCCGCGATCGGTTGCCGGTGAAGGGCGGGGACGAGGATGCGATCGAATGGCCGCGCCTTGTGCCGTTCTTCGTGCTGCACCTCGGTTGCCTGGGGGCGATCTGGACCGGCGTCGGTTGGTTTGCCGCGGCGGTGTGCCTCGCCCTCTACGGGCTGCGCATGTTCGCGATCACAGCCGTCTACCACCGCTACTTGTCGCACCGCAGCTACGACGCGCCGCGCTGGCTCGTCTTTCTGGGCGCGTGGACGGCGGCTGCCGCTGCACAACGCGGACCGCTGTGGTGGGCCGCGCATCATCGCAGGCACCATCGCCACGCCGACCAAGAAGGCGATTCGCATTCACCGCTGAACGGGCGATTCTGGTGGAGCCACGTCGCTTGGTTCACGACACGCCGCAACTTCCGCACGGACCTCTCGCAGTTGCCGGACCTGCGCGATCGCGCGGAGCTGCGTTGGCTCGATCGCTTCGATGTCGCCGCGCCGCTGTCGTTGCTCGTGGCGCTCTACGTGCTCGGCGAGATCCTTGCTGTGCAGGCGCCGTCACTGGAGACGAGCGGTTGGCAACTCGTCGTCTGGGGCTTCTGCGTGTCGACGACGCTCGTGTTCCACGTCACTTCGATGGTCAACAGCGTGTGCCATCTGTTCGGCGCGCGACCTTGGCAGACGAAGGACGATAGTCGGAACCTGCCGTGGCTCGCCGTGCTGACGTTCGGCGAAGGCTGGCACAACAACCACCACTACTGCCCAGGCTCGGTGCGCCAGGGCTTCCGTTGGTGGCAGTTCGACCTGTCGTTCTACATCCTGTGGACGATGGAGCGCTTCGGGCTCGTCAAGCTGCGCCCATTGCCGGCGCGCGCTCGCGTCGATGGGGCTAGGAGCGCATGACGCGCGCCGCTGAGTTCCTTGGCCATGGTCGGCGCCGCATCGCGATCGTCGGCACTGGCATCAGCGGCCTGGTGGCTGCGCGCCTTCTGTGCAGCCAGCACGACGTCACCGTTTACGAGGCGGACTCGCGCATCGGCGGGCACACGCACACGGTGGATGTCGAAGTCGGCGGTGTAACGCGCGCGGTCGACACCGGCTTCATCGTCTTCAACGAGAACAACTATCCGGGCCTCGTCCGCGTGCTGCGGCACATCGGCGTCGCGAGCCGCGAGACGACGATGAGCTTCTCGGTGCACTGCGAACGCACGAAGCTCGAATACTGCGGCAGCACGATCAACCAGCTGTTCGCGCAGCGGAAGAACCTGCTGCGGCCGTCGTTCTGGGGCATGGTGCGCGACATCCTGCGATTCCATCGCGAGGCTCCGCCTCTGCTCGCGAGCTCACTGGACCCGAGCCTCGGCGAAGTGTTGGAGAAGGGGCGCTACGGCCGTGCGTTCATCGACCACTACCTCGTCCCGATGGCGGCGGCGATCTGGTCGGCGGAGCCGCACTCGATCCTCGCGATGCCCGCGCGCTTCTTGGTCCAGTTCTTCATGAACCACGGGATGTTGCAGGTGGACGGTCGTCCCCAGTGGCGCACCGTGCAGGGCGGATCCCGCAGTTATCTGAAGCCGTTGTCGAGCCCATTTGCCGATCGCGTGTTGCTCGGCGCCAAAGTGGAGCGTGTCGAACGCACGCAGAGCGGTGTGCGCGTCACCGCAGCGGGCCAGCCCGTTCGCGAGTTTGACGCGGTCGTGATGGCGACGCACAGCGATCAGTCGGCGCGCATTCTCGCCGACGCAAACGAGGCGGAGCGCGCGGTGCTTGGCGCAGTGCGCTACCAGAAGAACGACGTCGTGTTGCACACCGACGAACGCTTGTTGCCGGACCGCAAGCTGGCGTGGGCTGCGTGGAACTACCGCATTCCGCAGCGCGCGCAGGACACGGTGGCCGTCAGCTACTGCATGAATCACCTGCAGGGATTCGAAGGTAGCAAGACCACCTACGTGGTGACTCTGAACCAGAGCCCACAGATCGACGACAAGAAGGTCCTCCGACGCTTCGTCTACGATCACCCGATCTTCGATCGCAAAGCCGTTGATGCGCAGGCGCGACTGCCGGAGATCCAAGGTCGTTCGCGCGTGTGGTTCTGCGGCGCGTGGTGTGGCAACGGCTTCCACGAAGATGGCGTGCAGAGCGCGCTGTCGGTGTGCAAGGACTTCGGGCTATCGCTCGATGACCTGGGCAGCAACGCGAGCGGCGCCAGCAGATGACGGGCGCTTCGATCGCGAGTTGCCTCTACGAGGGTCGTGTGCATCACCAGCGGCACGATCGCGTGGGCCATGGCTTTGGCTACGGCTTCTTCGCGTTCTGCCTCGATCTCGACGAGATCGCTGCGTTGACGCAGAGCGGCGGCGTGCTCGCGCCGAAGTGGTGGAAGCCGATTCGCTATCGCCGCGCGGACTACCTCGGCGATGCGAAGGTCGATCTTCGCGACGCGGTGTGCGACGAAGCGCAACGTCTGTGCGGAGAGCGTCCGCGCGGCGCGATCCGCATGTGGACCAACCTGCGCACGTTCGGCTACGTCTTCAACCCGGTCACGTTCTACTACTGCTATCGCGAAGACGGTCGTCTGCATGGCGTGCTCGCGCAGATCACGAACACGCCGTGGGGCGAGCGGCACAGCTACTGGACGCCGTGTGACGCAAGCGGCGAGACGGCGACGGCATCGATGGAGAAGCGCTTCCACGTGAGCCCGTTCCAGCCAATGGGGCAGCGCTACGAGTGGAGCTTCTCGATGCCCGGCGAGCAGCTGACCGTGCACATGCAGAACCGACAGGCTGGCGCCGTGGTGTTCGAGGCGTCGCTGTCGATGCAGCGCGCAGCGCTCGATGGTCCGACGTTGCGGCGACTGTGGCTGCGGCATCCGTGGACCACGGCCAAGGTCATCTTCGCAATCCACTACAACGCCCTGAAGCTGTGGTGGAAGGGCGCCACGTTCTACACGCATCCCGACAAGCAGAAGGCGGCAGCATGACGACGACGATTCTCTCCGATGCAGCGACCACGGTTGTGCGTCTCCCCTTCTTGCAGCGCTTGTTGCGCGACCGCGTAGTGGATCGGCTGAAGGGCCTGAAGAACGGCGCGCTCGCGTTCTCCGGCAACGGCAGCGGCGGCGAAGTCGTGTGCGGCGCTGCGGACGGAGCGCTCGGCTGCGCGCGCATCGAAGTGCGCGATGGTCGCTTCTGGAGCGCAGTGGCGCTGGGCGGCGCGCTCGGAGCCGGCGAGAGCTTCTCTGCGGGCCATTGGCGCAGCGACGACCCGGCGCGCGTCGTGCGCATCATGCTGCGCGATCGTCACGTGCTCGATGCGTGCGAGAGCGGCATCGGTTCGCTGTTCGCGCCGCTGCTCAAGGTCTGGCACGCGCTGCGGCCCAACTCGATCTCGGGATCGAAGAAGAACATCGCGGCGCACTACGACCTCGGGAACGACTTCTTCTCGATGTTCCTCGATCCGAGCATGACCTACTCGTCGGCGGTCTTCGCGCCGGAGGATGTCGGCGCAAGCCCAGCCAATCTGCAGAAGTCGCAGGGCAACAAACTGCGGCGCCTGTGCCAGAAGCTCGCGCTGTCGTCGAAGGATCGATTGCTCGAGATCGGCACTGGCTGGGGCAGCATGGCGATGTGCGCCGCGGGTGAGTTCTCGGCCAACGTGACCACGACGACGATCAGTCGACGGCAGTTCGATCTCGCGCGCGAGCGATTCGACCGCGCGGGGCTCAGCGATCGCATTCAGCTCGTCGAGCAGGACTACCGCGCGCTGCAGGGCCAGTTCGACAAGCTCGTCAACTGCGAGATGGTCGAGGCCGTGGGGCATCAGTTCCTTCCCGGCTTCTTCGGCCGCTGCGCCGAACTGTTGCGACCCGGTGGCGTGATGGCGATGCAGGCGATCACGATCCAGGACCAGCAGTACAAGGCGGCGCTCAAGCACGTCGACTTCATCAAGCGCTATGTGTTCCCGGGCAGCTTCATTCCGTCTGTGACGGCGCTCGTCGATGCGGCGACGGAGGGCTCGGACTTCCGTCTCGTGCACATGGAAGACTTCTCGCGGCACTACGCGGAGACGCTGCGCCAGTGGCGCGAGTTGCTGCTGCAGAACCGCGCGGCGATTGTGGCGGCGGGCTACGACGATCAGTTCTTGCGCACGTGGGAGTGGTACCTCGCCTACTGCGAAGGCGGGTTCGCCGAGGGCTACCTCGGCCTCGCGCAACTCGTGTTCGCGCGTCCGGGCTCGAGTCACGCGGTGGACTCGGCAGCGCTCGCGCCAGTCGCTGCGGATCCCTACCGCGGCTGAGCGGGCAAGGCGTTCGTCGCGGTCAGAACGTGACGGTCACGCCGAGTTGGAATCCGTCGAGCACGAAGTCCGCTTCATGGCGAAGACCGCCGCGCGTGCCTTCGCCCTGGAATGTCGACCAGCGATAGCCCGCGAACAGCGTCACGTCTTGGAAGGGCACCGCGTAGCTGAGTCGCGTCTCGAAGTCGTGCGCGAGACCGTCCCAGTCGCCGCTCTGCAGCCATGGGCACAGCGAATAGCTGACGTCGAGCGAGACCTGGCGCATCGTCGCTCGCACCAGTGCTGTGCCATAGAACGCGTCGCCGCCGAGGTCGACGTTCTGGCTCCGCAGTCCGTCGGTGGTGCGGATGTCGAGCTCCATGTCGCGATTGGCCCACGTGGCGCCCGCGGCTCCTTGGACGCGCACTGGATTGCCGCGCCAGGCAACTTGGCCGTCGAGCACGGATTGCGACCAGCCGAGGCGCCATTCGTCCATGCGCGGCTCCGCCGCAGCGACATCGCCGGTCTGCAGCGCGCCGAGTTCGTCGGACAAAGTGCCGCTTCCCGATGGGCCGAGGTCGAGTCGGTAGTACTCGATGCGAATGCCGGAGAACCCATCGCCGATGTCTGCGCGCAGGCCGACGTCGTCGCCGTGGTGGCCTTGGCCTAGCGAGTCGATCGACTGCGACGCGTTGTTCTCCGGTCCCGTGCCAGGGTTGTTCTGCATCGCCACGTCGCCGCGCAGTCGATACTTGGCGAAGTACGGCGAGAGGTGCACGCGCGGATCGTTGGGCGTCGGGAACGAGCCGCAGCTCGCGAGGGCCAAGACGAAGCCGAGCAGGGGGAGTCGCATCGCCACAGCACGCTACGACCTCTGCCCGGTCCATCAAGCACTGCTGCTCTCCGTGCGCGGACTGCTAGTCTGTTCGGATGACCGAAGCCTTCCTCGAACGCGACTTCAAGGCCTACGAAAAGCACCGCCAGGACGACCCCGAGTACAACGCGCTACGCCTGTCCGTGCGTCGCAAACTCAAGGGGATGGCCGACGCGGTGCAGAAGGATGCGAAGACTCTCGGCGTCGAGTTGAGCGCGCAGGCAGGCCTGCACCATCCCTACACGTTCAATGCCTATCGCGTGCGCGAGCAGCGGGCCTACTTGTGCCGCGGCGCGAAGGAGCGCAAGAAGCTCGGTGCCTTCTTCGGCGAGGCGCTCGGCAAGGACGCGGAGACGCACTACATCCAGACCGTGCTGGAGGTGTGCCTCGACGACCAAGTGGTGGAGGCATCGCTGCGCATCCATCCACAGGCGTGGTGGGACGGCGAGAACCTTCGCAAGAAGTGCGCGAAAGACGATGACGCGCTCAAGGACTTCTGCGCGCGCCTACGCGCCTTGCCGCCAGGGTTCGACTTGCGCGTGCACGACTGGAAGAAGAGCAACTGGTGCTCGCAGGCGCAGCCGCTGCCGATGAAGGAGACGCTCGCGCTGTACACGCCGGGCAACCACTGGCTGCACATCCAGCGCCTCTTGCCGAAGGAGGACGCGCTCGCGATGGGCGAGGAGGCAGAGGCGTGGGTCAAGAGCTCTCTGCTCGCGCTCTTGCCGGTCTACCAGTTCATCCTCTGGGACCCGAGCTGACGCGACTTCGGTCCCGTCTGGTCCGTCACTGCGACGGATAGGTCGCCTTGACCCACTCGGTCCACTTCTCGTCCATCTGCAGGACCGAGATCCCGTAGGCCTTCTGCAGCGCGTCGCGCGTGGCGCCGACGAGGTCTTCCGAGTTGGGCGACCAGTCCTCGTTGACGCGGCCCTTCACGTCGAACAGGAACGCCTTCCACTTCGCGTGATCCAAAGACAGCAAGTAGTCCATGCGCGACCAGATCGCGACGTGGTCCTCGAACTTGATGTCGCCGAAGTCGCGCCACTGGTAGCACTCGGAGAACGAGCGGTACTTGGTGGAGCCGGCCATCGCCTTCATCAGCGGCTTCCACTTCCACGTCGTGCGCAGGTCCGCAGGCGAGCCCTCGGTCTGGTCGTAGCTATTCCACTTCTCGTCGACTCGGCGTTCGAACCAGTGCGCGATGCCTTCGCGGATCCAGACCGGCAGGTCGTAGTTGTAGTAGCGGAATCCGTCGAGCAGGCACTGCGACAGGTTGAACGCAGTGCAGCAGTGCAGCGAGGTGTCGTGCTTGAGTCGGCCGCCGTCGCACTCGGTGGCGACCGTGAAGATGAGGCAGCCGACGTCCTTGAAGTGCCATCGTTGGCCGAACTTCGAGTCGCGGCCGAGATACTCCTTCATGTAGGCCTGGAACGGCGTCGCGCTGTCGAACAACAGCACGAGATACTTGTCCTTCATGCCTAGGTAAGGCCCGTAGCCCATGTAGGCGCTGCCCGGCAGTTTGACGACGTTCTTCGCATCCTGCGGGAAGTCCTCGTCCTTCACGCCCGCCATCGTGCGGAACTCGGAGTAGATGTCCTCGCAGCGCTGCGCAAAGAGATGCGCGCGCAACCACGGATCGAGCTTGCGCGTCTTGGGGTCGACGCCCGGGATCTTCTCGGCGAGTCGTTCGAGTTCGCCGCGGATCTTTGCGCGCGTGGCTGGATCCATGGGCACAGTCCACTCCGGCAACTCGACGCCGATGCGGAAGTGCGCGGTCTCGATCCAGCGGATCTGGCTGTAGGGGACGGTCTTCTCGATGTCCGTCGTCTGCGCCGTGCCGGAGCCCTTGCCGCCAAACGCGAATGGCCCGAACGACACGTAGCCAGCCTTCTGCAGCGCCTCAGGCTTGTTCTTGGTGTAGGGGTCGAGTTTCCACTTCGGTTGCTTGTCCTGGGCGACGAGCGATGCGCAGGCGAGCAGCGACGCGATGAGCGTCGCGGAGGCGAGCGCCGCCGCAGAGGCTGCATTGCGGAAGGCGTTCATTTGCTCTGCCACTCCTTGGCCATGCCGATCACGTCGAACGCAGACAGCTTCTCCAGCGGTTCCATCCCGTTCATCACGCGCATCACGTTGACGGCTTCCTTGACGACGCCGTGGTCTTCCGCGCCGAGGTAGGTCTTGATGATTGGCTTCTCGCTCTCCGTCGCGACATACCGCAGCAAGCGAAGGCCCGCGGCCTTCACTTCATTGCCGTCGTTCGCCATGCGCTCCGCGAGCGCGAGCGCGCACTCGCCACTGCGCGCGAATGGCAGCGCCTTGCTGACGAGCTCGACGTGCGATGCCCAGTCGGTGCGCGTGATCTCCAGCAGTTGCAGCAGC
>CAIYFF010000506.1 GCA_903925435.1 uncultured Planctomycetota bacterium
AGACGCAGCTCCTTCAGCACGGCTCGGTCGGCCTCGCTGCGAATGGACGCGAGCGCCATCGCCTTTTGGTAGCGCTCAAACGCGCTGCCTTGCTCCCCCTCGCCCGACAGCGGCTGCCGCGCAAACTCGCGCGCATCCCAAGCCGCCTCCGCATGGTCAGCCCACTTCGTCATCGCGTCCCAGCGCTCGTTCGCGCGCATGGGCACGAACACGACGCCAACAGAGACGAGCGGGACGATGGTCGCGATGGCGATCAGGGCGCGCAGTTGCATGCGCCCATGTCGACATTCGCAACGATGCGCCGACAGCGCGAACGCGGCCTGCCGATGGCACCGGCTCGACGCGCGCGAAAGCGCGAGGATGTTGCAAGCACGCCGCCTTCGCCCCACTAGACTCCCGCCCGGCAATGAGCGGTTACGAGGAGTTCCTAGGTTCGCGCGCGCCGATCCGGGCGTGGGTGCGCGGCGTGCCTATGGAGAAAGAAGCGTTGCAGCAGCTGCGCAACGTGGCGTCGCTTCCCATCGTGCACAGCCATGTCGCCGCGATGCCCGACGTCCACTTCGGCATCGGCGCAACCGTCGGCAGCGTCATCCCCACGCTGAGCGCGATCATCCCCGCGGCGGTCGGCGTCGACATCGGCTGCGGCATGGTCGCAACGCGCACTTCGCTGCGAGCAGACCAACTGCCCGACGACCTGAAGCCGCTGCGCTCCGCGATCGAGCGCGCCGTGCCCCACGGACGCACCGATGGCGGCGGGAAGGGCGACCGCGGCGCATGGAACGACGTGCCTGCCGCCAATGCGGACTCGTGGCGCAAACTGCAGCGCGACTACGAGCGACTCGTCGAACTCCATCCGTCGCTCGACCGCGGCAAGACCGCGGAGCACCTCGGCACGCTCGGCGGCGGCAACCACTTCCTCGAACTCTGCATCGACGAAGAGGACCGCGTGTGGGTCATGCTGCACAGCGGCTCGCGCGGGGTCGGCAATCGCATCGGCCAGCACTTCATCCAGCTTGCCAAGAAGGACATGGGGACGTTGGTGCGCAACCTGCCAGACATCGACCTCGCCTACGTGCGCGAAGGAACGGAGCGCTTCGACGAATACGTGTTCGCCGTCGACTGGGCACAGCGCTTTGCCCGCACCAACCGCGAACTGATGATGGCGCAAACGCTGCAGGCGATGGAGCGCAGCAAGCTGCTACCCAAGTTCGCGCACGGCGAAGTCGCAGTGAACTGCCACCACAACTACGTGCAGCAAGAACGCCACTTCGATGCGGACGTCTGGGTGACGCGCAAAGGCGCAGTCAGCGCACAGCAGGGTCAGCTCGGGATCATCCCGGGCTCGATGGGCGCAAAGAGCTACATCGTGCGCGGCAAGGGCAACCCCGACAGCTTCCACTCCTGCAGCCACGGCGCGGGACGCGCGATGTCGCGCGGCGAAGCGACGCGACGGTTCACCGTCGAAGACCACGAACGGGCGACCGCCGGCGTCGAGTGCAAGAAGGACGCTTCGGTGCTGGACGAGACGCCGATGGCCTACAAGGACATCGACGCCGTGATGGCGGCGCAATCTGACCTCGTCGAGGTTGTGCACACGCTCAAACAGGTGCTCTGCATCAAAGGGTGAAGATGCTGCGGATCGATGGCACGGAAGGAGAGGGTGGAGGACAGGTGCTGCGCACCGCGCTCGCGTTGTCGATCGTGACGTCGACGCCGATCCACATCGAAGGCATCCGCGGCAAGCGCAAGAAGCCCGGCCTTCAGCGCCAACACCTCACGTGCGTGCAAGCGGCCGCGACGGTCTCCGAGGCCGAAGCGCTCGGCTCATCGCTCGGCTCGTTGGAGTTGAAGTTCACGCCGCGCAAGGCGCGCGCCGGCAACTACCGCTTCTCGATCGGCAGCGCTGGCAGCGCAACGCTCGTGCTGCAGACGATCCTGCCCGCGTTGTTCGCAGCCGACGCGCCATCGACCGTGCAGGTCACCGGCGGCACGCACAACCCGATGGCGCCGCCATTCGACTTCGTGCAGCAGGCGTTCGCGCCGGCGCTGCTGCGCATGGGAGCCCGCATGGAGTTGCAGTTGCTGCGGCATGGCTTCATGCCGTCTGGCGGTGGCTCCATCGCAGCCAAGGTCGAACCTTGCCCGCGCTACCAGCCCATCGAACTAATGGCGCGCGGCGAAGCGAAGCCATGGCGCGCGCGCGCGATCGTGAGCAAGTTGCCCGACGACCTGGGCGCGCGACAACTCGACGCGCTGCTGGATCGCTTCGAACGCAGGCGGCTGAAGTTTGACGCCACCAAGCTCGAACGCGTCGAAGCCGATGACGCAGGCAACGCGCTGCTGCTCGAGTTGCCGCATGGCGATCTGTGCGACGTGCTGTGCGCGTTCGGTGAACGCGGCATGCGCCCCGAGCATCTCGCCGATCGCATTGCGACCGAAGCGATGATCCTCGCCGCAGCCGGAGTGCCCGTAGGCCCGCATCTCGCCGACCAGCTGCTGCTGCCGATGGCGCTCGCGGGCTCGGGCACGTTCCGCACCGTGGAGCCGACGTTGCACTGCACGACGAACGCGCGCTTGATCGAGCGCTTCTTGCCCGTCGCGTTCACGTTCGCGAAGGACGACGACAAGGGCGCTTACCGCGTCACCTGCTCCCCGCGCAGCTAGCGACGGCATTCACTCCGCGCGGAGCGCGTCCGCGGGATCGAGCTTCGCTGCGCGGAATGCGGGCCACGCGCCCGCGATGGCTCC
>CAIYFF010000507.1 GCA_903925435.1 uncultured Planctomycetota bacterium
CGAGATCGCGCAGATCGTGTCTCGCTGGACAGGCATCCCCGTGAGCCGCCTCGTGGAAGGCGAGCGTGAGAAGTTGCTCAAGCTCGACCAGATCCTGCACGAGCGCGTCATCGGCCAGGAGGAAGCCGTGCAACTCGTCGCCGACGCGGTGATCCGCGCGCGTTCGGGCATCAAGGATCCAAAGCGCCCGATCGGCAGCTTCCTGTTCTTGGGCCCGACAGGCGTCGGCAAGACCGAGCTCGCGAAGACGCTCGCCGCGGCGTTGTTCGACAGCGAGGACAACATCGTGCGCATCGACATGTCGGAGTACATGGAGAAGCACGCAGTGAGTCGCTTGATCGGCGCGCCTCCGGGCTACGTCGGCTACGAGGAAGGCGGCCAACTCACGGAGGCCGTGCGGCGCAAGCCGTACTCGGTCGTGCTGTTCGACGAGATCGAGAAGGCGCACCCGGACGTCTTCCACGTGTTGTTGCAGATCCTCGACGATGGCCGCGCGACGGATAGCCAAGGTCGAACAGTCGACTTCAAGAACACCGTGATCATCCTCACGTCCAACATCGGCGCGCCGATGCTGCTCGAAGGCATCACGAAGGATGGTCACATCCGCGAGTCCGCGCGCGACCAGGTGATGGCGGAGCTGCGGCGCCACTTCCGGCCCGAGCTGTTGAACCGAATCGACGACGTCGTGCTGTTCAAGCCGTTGCAGGCAGGCGAGATCCGCCGCATCGTCGATCTGCTGCTCGCAGGACTGCGCAGCAGGCTTGCAGATCGCCGGATCACGATCGAAGTCAGTGACGCGGCGAAGGACTTCCTCGGGCAGCAAGGCTACGACCCGGTGTATGGCGCGCGTCCGTTGAAGCGCTTCTTGCAGCGCGAGTTGGAGACGCGCATCGGCCGCAAGCTCATCGCGGCCGAGATCCCCGACGGCAGCGTGATCGAGGTCGCGCTCGAAGGCGGCGCGATTGCGATCTCCGCGCGCAGCCGGGAGACGGCGCACAGCTGACGCAGCGTCCCAGGTTCGCAATGGCTGCTCGTCGCGCGCCAGAGCGAGCGGCGCAGCCGTTGACGGTCGGAAGGCTGGCGCGGATCGTTCGCGGGTTCTCTCACCGATTGCCCACGAACGGTCTGCGCCATGCGGAAACTGTCTCGCGCGTTTGCTCTCGCCCTACTCGGGCTCACGATCGTCCTCGCCGCGTGCGCGCTCAAGGCGCCTGATGCGCCCGCTGGTTCGCGCGGCCGCTTGCTCGTGATCGGCGGTGCGTTGTCGAAGCAGAACGACGACGTCTATCGCCGCTTGCTGGAGCTTGCGACGACGCCGAGCGGCGTGCGGCTCGTCATCGCGACGGCAGCGAGTGGCGACGAGAAGGGCGCCGCAGAGTCGCTGCAGAAGAACGTGCTCGCGCGCGCGCCTGGCGCGCACCTCGACGTGATCTCGCGCGACACCAGCACGGCGGAGACCGTCGCTGCGATTCGTTCTTCGAATGCGATGTTCTTCACCGGCGGCGACCAGAAGCGCATCACGGACCGCTATCGGCCCGAGGATCGCGACACTC
>CAIYFF010000508.1 GCA_903925435.1 uncultured Planctomycetota bacterium
AATTCCTCAGGGCCATAGCGGCCGCACTTCGTCATCACGACGATCTCGTCGCGCGGCAGTTGGGCGATGGCCTTGCCGAGCACGGTTTCGCTGCGAGTCTTGCCGTAGTAGGGCGAGGTGTCGAACGTCGTGATCCCGAGTTCGAACGCGCGCAGCGCGACCTCGATGCCCGTCTGCTCGTCGGTGTCGCCATACACGCCGCCGAGCCCGGCGCAGCCGAGGCTCAGCGTGCTGACATCGATGCCCGTCTTGCCGAGCGGCCGCTTGGCGATCGCGCTCACTGGAGCCCGCGGCGGATCAGCAGCGCCTTGGTGTCGAGCGCACGGCCCTGGAACTCGGCAAACATCAGCATCGGGTCGGTCGTGAAGCCGCGGCTCAGGATCGCGTTGCGATAGCGCATGCCGCTTTGCTCCGTGATCCCGCCGTCTTGCATGACCTTCGCGAACGAGTCCGCGGCGAGCGCTTCACTCCACATGTAGGCGTAGTAGCCAGCCGAGTAGCCGCCAGACCAGATGTGCGCGAAGTAGGGCGTGCGATAGCGAGGCGGCACGAGCGAGTGCGCGACCTTGGACTTCTCCAGCGCTGCCTTCTCGAACGCGAGCGGGTCCGCGACGGCTTCGCCGGCTGGCAGCGTGTGCCACGCGAGATCGAGCAGTGCAGCCGCGACGTACTCGAGCGACGCGAAGCCTTGGCCGAACGTGCGCGAGCGGCGGATCTTGTCGACGAGTTCCTTCGGCATCGGCTCCTTCGTCTTCCAGTGCACGGCCGAGCGCGCAAGCACCGCCGGGTCGAACGCGAAGTCCTCGTGGAACTGCGACGGATACTCGACGAAGTCGCGCGGCACGCTCGTGCCCGAGAGCAACGGGTAGCGCACCGTGCTGAACAAGCCGTGCACGCCGTGGCCGAACTCGTGGTAGAGCGTCGTCAGCTCATCCGAGCTCAACAGCGTCGGCTGGCCTTCGCCAGGCTTCTGGATGTTCATCACGTTGACGACGACCGGCAGCTGCGTCAGCAGCGAGGTCTGGTCGACGAACGAGTCCATCCATGCGCCGCCGCGCTTGCCTTGGCGCGCGTAGTAGTCGGCGTAGAACAGGCCGACCGACGTGCCGTCCTTGTTCTTCATCTCGTAGACCTTCACGTCGTTGTGGTAGACGGGCAGGTCCGTGCGGCGATGCATCGTGACGCCGTAGAGGCGCTCGGCCACGTGGAACAAGCCGTCGTGCAGCACGCGGTCGAGTTCGAAGTAGTTGCGAACCTCCGCTTCGTCGAGGTCGTACTGCGCCTTGCGCACCTGCTCTTGGACGAACGCCCAGTCCCACGGCTCGAGCTTCTGGCCTGGCGCCGTCACCTGGAAGTGCTCGCGCAGTTGCCGCGCTTCGTCTTCGGCCTTCTTGACGATCGCCGCCGCCATGCTGTCGAGCATCGAGCGCACGGCTTCTGGCGTCTTCGCCATCTGGTCGTCGAGCACGTAGGCCGCGTGGCTTGCGAAGCCAAACAGCTTGGCGCGCTCGGCGCGCAATGCGGCGATCTTGGCGCACATCGCGCGCGTGTCGTGTTCGCCGCCGCGACTGCAGCGGTCCATCGACGCGCGGAACACGCGCTCGCGCGTGCTGCGGTCTGCGAGCTGCGACAGGATGCCTTGCGACGTCGGCAGCTGCAGCGTGAGCAGATACTTGCCGTCCTTGCCCTGCGCCGTCGCGGCCGCCGCAGCCGCGGAGATCGACGCGTCGTCGAGGCCCGCGAGCTGCGCCTTGTCGTCGACCGTGACCGCTGACGCTGCGGTGTCCGCGAGCAGCATCTCCTGGAACTTCGTCGTCAGCGTCGACAGTTCCTCGTTGATCGCGCGCAGCCGTTCTTGCGACTTGGCGTCGAGCTTGGCGCCGCCGCGCACGAAGTCGGTGCGGTAGCGCTCCGTCACGCGCCGCTGCTCTGCGTCGAGCGACTCGCGTTGCGCGTAGACCGCTTCGATGCGCGCGAACAGCTTCGCATCGAGGCGAATCGCGTCCGCATGGCGCGCGAGCATCGGCGCCACCGCGGCCTGGATCTCCTGGATCGACTTGTTGGTCGTCGACTCGGTGAGGTTGAAGAACACCTTGCTGACGCGCGTCAGCAGGGCGCCGCTGCGCTCCATGGCCTCGATCGTGTTCGCGAAGGTCGGCGCGTCCTTGTTGTCCGTGATCGCGCGCACTTCGGCGATCTGCTCTTGCATGCCGCGAAGGAGGGCCGGCTGGTAGTGCTCGTCCTTCACCTTGTCGAACTCCGGCGCCAAGAACGGCAGCGAGCTCGCGCGGAAGAACGGGTTGTTGGCGTCTTGGGAGGCGGGGGTGGCAGCGCCCTGAGCAGTCAGCATGGCGGGAAGCAGCGAGAGGCAGAGGATGGCGGCCAGGAGTTGGCGGAAGTTCGTCCGGTGGCGGTGGCAGTTGCCCATCGCTATCGTGCTCGCCCTTCCGTTTGCCAAAGCCCCTTCGCCGATGTCCAAGAACGACCTCGAAATCGCCCGTTCCGTCCCGCTACGTCCGCTGACCGAAGTTGCCCGCGTCATGGGGCTCGGCGTGGACGACCTGGAGCCGTATGGCAACACCAAGGCCAAGGTGAAGTTGGATCTCCTGAACCAGGAGCCGGCGCGAAAGCAGGGCAAGTACATCGTGGTCACGGCGATCACACCGACGCCGCTCGGCGAGGGCAAGACTGTGCACACGGTCGGCATCAGCCAGGCGCTCAATCGCATCGGCAAGCGCGCGTGCTGCGTGATCCGTCAGCCTTCGATGGGGCCGGTGTTCGGCATCAAGGGCGGCGCGGCCGGTGGCGGCTGGTCGCAGGTCGTTCCGCCGGAGGAGCTCAACCTGCACCTGACCGGCGACTTCCACGCGGTCACGGCGGCGCACAACCTCTGCGCTGCGTTCCTCGACGCGCACCTGTTCCACGGCAACGAGCTGCAGTTGGACCTGGACCAGATCACGTGGCGTCGCGTGCTCGACATGAACGACCGCGCGCTGCGCGAGGTCGAAGTCGCGCACGGCGGCGACAAGAACGGCACGCCGCGCAAGACCGGCTTCGACATCACGTCGGCGAGCGAGATCATGGCGATCCTCGGCCTGTCGACGGACATCCACGATCTGCGCAAGCGCCTTGGCGCGATCGTGGTCGGCTACAAGCACGACGGCACGCCGGTCACCGCGGAAGACCTGAAGGCCGCTGGTGCGATGACCGCGATCCTCAAGGACGCGCTCAAGCCGACGCTGATGCAGACGCTCGAAGGCACTCCGGCGCTCGTGCACACGGGCCCGTTCGCGAACATCGCGCACGGCAACTCTTCGATCGTCGCGGACC
>CAIYFF010000509.1 GCA_903925435.1 uncultured Planctomycetota bacterium
GACCCGCGCGAACTGCTCGACTACACGACGAAGGCGCAGGTGCTCGACACGTTCGACTTCACCGCGTCGGTGCGCACCGCACTGCGCGAGTTCAATCCCGACGTGCTGCTATGCGCGGGTCCTGGCGCGTCGCTGCGCGCGCCGGTCGGGCACGTCGTGCTGCGCGAAGGCTGGCACGGGCTCCGCGCCAAGGACGCGCTGTTCGCGTCCGGCGTCATCGCGACCGATTGACGGCCGCTTCAGCGCGCGGTCACTGGATTGTGACGCGCGCGACGTTGGAGACTTCGGTCACCGAGCCGTTGGCTGTGAGCAGCATCACGACCGAGTCGATCGTGAGGCCCGCGAAGAGCTGCACCAACTGCGGCGGGAACGAGAACTGCGCGTAGGGGTAGTTGCTCGGGCCCGTGTTGCTGAAGTGCAGCACGCCGCCAGGAAGCGCCGGCTCCGACAGCGACGCATCGACGAGGAAGTCGCGCTCGACGCCGAGCAAGTTGCCAAAGCCCTTCGGCCCCTGCGTCGCGAGCGAGAAGAACGTGTAGCCCTCCGTCCACGCAGCGGGCACGCCGGTCATCGCGACCGTCAGATCGCCCGTGCCCGTCGACGTCATCGACAAGCGCAGCGGCGATTGCGCGTGGAAGCCACCGCCCATCGGGTGCATGACGAGCGCGTAGTCGACGTCGATGTCCGGCGTCTCCACCTTGGCGTCCTGCACGATCACAGGCGCGCTCACCGTGACCTCGTAGAGGCCAGGCGTCGGCGTCGGGATCCACACTTGCTCCGTCGTGTCGAGATCGTTGGCCACGCCGCCCGACGCGCTCACGTTGCCGACATCGAGCCCGTTGTTGCCCCACCACTGCGTGGCGCCGACGAGTTGCTTGACGCCAAGGTCAACGCTGTTGATGCGCGTGATCGCAGCAGAAGGAACCGCCGCCGGATCGGCGTAGGTCATCGTCGCGCGGAACTCGGTCGTGCCCGGACGCACCCACACGTAGTAGCTGCGCGACTGGCTTTGCTGCAGCGCGGTGTATTCGTCGATGACGACGAGCTTGTCGCGGTTGTCGTAGACGCGGCGAAGGTCAGGGAAACCCCAGCCTTGATGCGTGCGCGTGAGATTGGCCGTCGTGCCCGAGAACGCGTAGCTCGACGCCGTGTTGACGAGCAGGCTCTTCGTCGTCGTGAAGTGCGCCTTGTTGTCGAAGCGATTGGCAGCAGTCGCGGGCAGCGGCAGCGGGTTGTGGAACAACCCATCCGTGTGCATCTGCTGGATGATGCCGACGTGGCCGCTCACGATCGGCGTCGCGGACGAAGTGCCGTTGAAGCCCGTGTAGTAGTCCGTCGTGCTGTAGCCAGCAGCGCCAGGAAGGTCCGCGCACAACACGGAGTCGTAGTAGGCGCAGATCTCCGGCTTGATGCGGCCGTCTGCCGCGGGGCCGATGCTTGCGCCGTTCCAGACTTCGTCCGCGGGGTTGGAGTTGTTCTGGTGGCGCAGGCCGCCGACCGAGATCACGTTCTTGGCCCACGCTTGCGGCCGCGAGTTCTGCGGGATCGCCGATGCGCCCGCGTTGCTCTGGCTCTGCGTCAGCACGTAGTCGAACGTGAACAACGCGTTGTCGAGGTCCGCGGACGTCGAGGTGTATTGCAGCGTCAGCGTGCTGCCCCAGCTCGCGGTCTGCTGCATCGCGCGGATCGGACCGGTCGGATCCACGCTGCCCTGGATCACGGCGAAGCGCGACAGACCAGCCCACGCATTGACGCTCGATTCGATCAGTTGCGCATTCGGCATCATGCCGCGCGCGGCAGGGTTGCCTGAGCCATTGCCGCCGACGATGCCCGCGGTGCAGTGGCCATGAGAATCCGTCGTGTCGAAGCGCACGAGGATCGGGTTGGTCCAGTCCGGGTGCGTCTGGTCGAGACCTTCGCTGATCTCCGCGCGGACACCTTGGCCCGTGTAGCCCGCAAGCAGTTCGACGTAGTTGCCGCCGCCTTGGATGCGCGCGTTGTCCATGTCGAACTCGACGCCGGACGCCGCGTCGATCCACAGCACGGTGTCGAGCGCTGCGACCAGCGCGAGCTGCTGCGCAGAGAGGCGAGCGATCACATAGATCGAGCCTTCGTGCAGGTTGGTCACTTCGCCGCCAAGGCTCGCGATCTGCTCTGCGAGCTCTGCGCGATCCGCCTTGCTGGCGAGCACGACGTTGTAGTCGCCGATGGCCTGCGGACCCGTCTCCTGCTGGACGAGCGCGTGCAACGCAGGATCGACCTTGTCGCCGACCGCAAGCGGACCGACGAAGCGCACCCACGCAGCCTGCCGGATCGCGTCGATGCGCGCGCGATCGCCGCGCACGAGGTAGGCGTTCTTGGGCCAGTAGCCAACGATCTCAACGCCCGCCGATTCGAGTGCGCGACGGTATTCGGGAAGGATCGCCGTGCGCGCTTGCACGAAGTGAAGCCGCGTGTCGGCCTTCGCCTGCAACGCGCCTTGCCACGTGATCGGCGCGAGCATCGGATCAAACACGCCGCTGCGCAGATGCAGCCGATCGTCCGTAGCGGGCAGCGCAAAGAACGTGCGGCCCTGGTCGCGGCTCACGCGCGCGCCGAGTTCGTCGATGCGCACGATGGCGGAGCCGGTCGCGAACGTCGCAGATTGCTGCGCGGCGAGAGAGGCCAGGCAAACGGAGAGCGCGATCGACCGCAGGAAGGGGTGGTGCATGGGAGAGTCGCGGTGCGCCTCAGCGGGAGGCAAGGGGGAAGGCCCCGGGGATGATGGCCGCGGCGATCGCAGGTGGGAAGCCGCGACCCCATCGACGCTGTGGCATGCAGCAGTTGTTCCCCTCGGCCGCAACAAGTCACCGCCAAGACCAAAGCCGGGTCGAAGCGCCCTCAGTGAGCCGCCAGTCGATGCCTTCGAACGCAAGCGCCTGGAAGTGCAA
>CAIYFF010000510.1 GCA_903925435.1 uncultured Planctomycetota bacterium
ATCGAGTCGGACAGGATGCAGAGGATGCGCGCGCCAGGCTTGAAGTCCTTGGCGATCTGCATGCCCGCCCAAACGGCTGCGCCGCAGCTTCCGCCTGCAAGCAGGCCTTCTTGGCGGATCAGTTGGCGTGCGACTCGGAAGCTGTCCGTGTCGTTGCTCTTCACCCAGCGGTCGACCAGATTGCGGTCGAGCACGTCTGGGATGAAGTCGTAGCCGATGCCTTCGACCTTGTAGCTCTTGATCTGGCTCGGACCCGCGAGGATCGAGCCCTCGGGATCGACGCCGACGATCTGGCAACCCGGAATGCGCTCCTTCAGCACGCGCGCGACGCCCGTGATCGTGCCGCCGGTGCCGGCCGTCATGACGCACGCGTCGAGCTTGCCGTCACACTGCTCGACGATCTCCGCGCCGGTGCCGTCGACGTGCGCCTGCGGATTGCTCGGGTTGCTGTATTGATCGAGGATGTGGGCGTTCGGGATGACCTGGCGCAGGCGGCGGGCGACGCCGATGTGGCTCTCCGGCGCGTCCCATGCGGCCTCGGTCGGCGTGCGGATGATCTCGGCGCCGAGCGCCTCCAGCACGACCTGCTTCTCGCGCGACATCTTCTCCGGCATCGTGATGATGATGCGGTAGCCGCGCACGGCGCCGGCGAGGGCAATGCCGATGCCGGTGTTGCCTGACGTCGGCTCGATCAGCGTGTCACCGGGCTTGATGCGGCCAGCCTTCTCGGCGTCGAGCAGCATGCGGATGCCGATGCGGTCCTTCACAGAGCCGCCCGGATTCATGAACTCGCACTTGGCGAGCAGCTCGACCGGGAGGTCGCGGCCGAGGCGGGACAGGCGGACGATCGGCGTGTTGCCGACGGTCGAGAGAATCGAGTCGTGGATGCGGCCCATGAGCGGCCGATTCAAGCAGGGCCGCCCCGCGAAAGGAAATGCGCGCTGGCTCTTGCTGGGGGCGAGGCCGCGGCGGATCGTCTTCGCCCCGCCATGGCAACTGACAGCTCCGACACCCCGATCGAGAACGGCAGCGATAGCGCGCCGACCGAGCGGCCCGCTCCCGAATCCACCAGCGCGCCGGAGTCCGGCACCGCGTCCACCGACCAAGGTTCCAGCAACCAAGGAGATACTGGAGCCCATGCCGGGGATGGCGAGGGCCAGGAGCGCAAGAAGCGCCGTCGTCGCCGTCGCAAGCGTCGCGGCGCGGACGGTGCGGCAGCGGATGGCGCGGCGCCAGCAGGCGAAGGCGCAGCAGGCGAAGGCGCAGAGGGCGAAGGCTCCGCGCCGATGAGCGAGTCCAAGGGTGGCGCGCCCGCGTCTGGCGCTGAGCGCAGGGAGAAGGGTGAGCGCGGACGCGACGGCGGAGGCCGCGGTCGTCGCGAAGAACGCCGAGAGCGTCAGCAAAAGCGCGACAGGGATCGCCCGACTGGCCACGACCGCAAGGGGGATCGCCGCGGCAACCACGAGCACAGCGCGTTGTTCGCCGTGAAGGCACTGAGCCAGATGGCGCAGTCGCTGCTTCGCATCGAAGGCGTCGACCCGTTCAGCGTGCCGCGCTACGTCGAGCTCAACGTGCGCGTGCCGCTCGACGAGCGCGCCG
>CAIYFF010000511.1 GCA_903925435.1 uncultured Planctomycetota bacterium
ATCGCCTTGAGCTTCTGCACGACGGGGTGCGTCGGGTTGACCTCGAGGATGCGCTTCTGCTCCGGCAGCTCGTGGCCCGCGTCGCGGAGGATGCGCTCCATGTGCGCGCTCATGCCATGCTCGTCGCTGACGAGGCACGCGGGCGAGTCCGTGAGACGGTGCGTGACGCGGACTTCCTTGACCTTGTCGTCGAGGGTCTTGTGCATGCGCGAGAGCACGGCAGACAGATCCTTCTGCTGCTGCTCCTTGTCCTGCTTCTCTTCCTCCGATTCGGGGAGGTCGAGCGCGCCCTTTGCTGCCGAAACGAGCGGCGTGCCATCGAACTCGCGCAGCACGTCGACGACCCACTCGTCGATCGGATCGACGAGGAAGAGCACTTCGCGGTTGTGCTTCTTGAGCGCCTCGATGTGCGGGCTGCTCTCTGCGGCGGACAGGCTGTCGGCGGTCACGTAGTAGATCGCCTTCTGGCCCTCGGGCATGCGCGCCTTGTAGTCGGCAAAGCCGGTCAGCTGCGCGTGCGTCGTGCTGCGGTATCGCAGCAGGCCCGCGAGTTGTTCGCGCGCGGATCCGTCGTGGTAGACGCCTTCCTTCAGCACCTTGCCGAACTCGTTCCAGAACTGGAGGTAGCGGTTCTGCTTCGTCTTCTCGCCGTCCTGTTCGACTTCGATCTCGCCTTCCTTGGCGAGGTCTTCGAGCAGCGACAGCGTCTTCTGCACGACCTGCTTCTTGATGAAGCGAGTGGTCGCATCCTTCTGCAGGATCTCACGCGAGACGTTGAGCGGCAGGTCCTCGCTGTCGATCACGCCGCGCATGAAGCGCAGCCACTCCGGCAGGATCTCCTGCGCGTCGTCCATGATGAACACGCGCTTCACGAACAGGCGAACGCCGCCCTTCTTGCGGTCCGTGATGTCGTGCGGCGCCTACACGGGCACGAACAAGAGGCCGGTCAGTTCGTGCGTGCCTTCGACCTTGAAGTGCGTCCACGCGAGCGGGTCGTTCCAGTCGTGGCTCGTGTGCTTGTAGAACTCGACGTATTGGTCCTTCGTGACCTCGCTCTTGCTGCGGGTCCACAGCGCGCGAGCTTGGTTGATGGTCTGCCACTCGGTGCGCGTTTCCTTGTCCTCGCCGCGCTCGACCTGCATGCGGATCGGCCAGCGCACGTAGTCGCTGTACTTGCGCACTACGGACTGAACCGACCACTCCTCGAGGTACTCTTTCGCGTCTTCCTTGATGTGCAGCGTGATGTCCGTGCCGCGGCCTTCGCGTTCGCCGAGGCGAACTTCGTAGTCGCCCTTCGCTTGGCTCTGCCAGATCCAGGCCTCGTTGCTACCGGCCCGCTTCGAGCAGACCGTGACCGAGTCCGCGACCAAGAACGCCGAATAGAAGCCGACGCCGAACTGGCCGATCATCGCGACGTCCTTCTTCTGCTCGGCCGACAGCGACTGCATCAGCTTCTTCGTGCCCGAGCGCGCGATCGTGCCGAGGTGCGAGATCAGGTCGTCCTTCGACATGCCGACGCCGTTGTCGCGGATCGTCAGCGTGCCCTTCTCCTTGTCGGCGATCAGTTCGATGCGCAGCTCGGTGTCGCTGCCGAGGAGCGCAGGGTTGGACAGCGCCTGCAGGTTGAGGTGGTCGATCGCATCGCTCGCGTTGCTGATCAGCTCGCGGAGGAACACCTCGCGATGGCTGTAGAGCGAGTTGACGACGATCGAGAGGACCTCGTTGACTTCGGCCTGGAATACGTGCTTTTCGACGGTCGTGCTCATGGGTGTCTGTTCCTTCGGGGGGCGAAGAGGATCGCCATCTGTAGGACAGGCTTCAAGAGCGGCGGTGGTCCCGGCCGCCAACTCAGCCCGCCGCGGCATGGAGGAGGCGCTCACGGGGGGATGCGGCGCGTGCGGTCATGGCCGCCGCCGTGTCCTCAGCCGATCTCGCGCGCCATCAAGTCCCGTGCTGCAACGACCTCGCCCGCAAACCGCGCGCGCGCTTCTGCCACGACATCGATGCCGTCGCACTCGGGATAGAAGTGCGTCAGCAGCAGCGTCTTCGCGTGCGCTCGCTCGGCGTGATCGCCTGCCATCCCTGGCGTGAGGTGTCCTTCGACTCGCTGCGCATCCGGGAACGCTGCGTCGCAAACGAACACATCGACATCGCGCGCGAGTTCGACCAGCTCCTCGCACTCATCGGCGTCGCCGCTGAACGCGATCGTCGCGCCGGTTGTCGACGCGATGCGATACCCAAGGCTCTGCGCGGTGTGGCGTATCGGCAGCGCGGTGACTTGCAGGTCGCGCAGCGAAAAGGATCCTGGCTGCAGTTCGCGCACATGCAGTTCGTAGTCGCGCGGCAACGTCCACGGCCACACGCTCGCGAGCGTGTCGAGGAAGCGTTGGAGTCCAGGAGCCGCGAACAGGCTGAGCGGCTTGCGGCCGCGGTAGCGCGGGCTCCGCAGCGCAAACAGCAATGGGCCCACATCGGCGCAGTGATCGGTGTGGTAGTGCGTCAGCAGCACTGCATCGATCGCGTCGAGATCTGTGCCCGTCTCCGCAAGGCGTCGCAGCGTGCCGGGGCCGCAATCGACGAGCACATTGCTGTCCTTCGACTGCACGAGGTAGCCAGCCGGGAAGCGATCGCGAACGGGGATCGCCGTGCCCGAGCCGAGCACGGTGAGTCGCAGTCGGCCTTCGTTCAACTCAGCGCGCATCGTCCGTCCTCGCGGCGTCGCGCAGCGCAGCTTCGTAATCGTCCATCGTGTTGCAGGCGCGCAGGCAGCGCAGTTCCGGGTCGGCTTGGCGCAGCGTCGTGGTCGGCACTCGCTTCGTCTGCACGGACTTTGCGAATGCGCGCGGCGCGTCGATGCCGCGTTGCAGCATCGCGTCGATCTCCGGCAGGCACGAAAGACGGTAGACCGCGCACAGTGGGTGCAGCATGCCGTCGTCGTCGGGCACGCTGCACGCGGCGTCGCCGAGTTGCGCGGCCAACAGTTCGACGACGCGCGCCGTCACGAATGGCGCGTCGCAGGCCGTGATGAACACGGCGTCGGCAGCGGTCGATGCGCCGCGCCGCAGCAGCGCTCGCATGCCGGTCGCGATCGCCGCGAGCGGACCTTGGTCCTGCCGTTCGTCGAAGGCGACCATCACGCCTTGCGGCAGCTTTGGCAGAGGTTGCGCCTCGTCCCTTGCCACGACGCACACAGGATCCGTGCATTCGCACAAGACTTCTGCCACGCGCCCGAGCATCGTGTTCGCCCCAAACGGCAGCGACTCCTTGGGCTGGCCCATGCGCCGGCTGCGGCCGCCTGCCAAGATGATCGATCCGACGCGCACGACGCTGGTTCTCCCTGCTACGCGCGCGGCGCTCAAGAGCTTCCTTTCGACGACATGCAAGTAGCGATCCCCAAGTCCGCCGACCTCGTGTCCCCGTTCACGCTGCGCATTGCGTGGAAGGATGGCGCTGTGACCGATCTCGGCGCGCGTCAACTTCGGTTGCTCTGTCCATGCGCCAACTGCATCGAAGAAGGCACGGGCAAGAAGCTGCTCGACCCTCATTCGGTGCGTCCTGACATCCTGATCCTCGGCGTCGAGCTCGTCGGCCGCTACGGCCTCACCTTCGTGTGGAGCGACGGCCACAAGACGGGGATCTTCACGTTTGATCGGCTGCGCGAAATCGGCGAGGAGGGCCGCACCGCATGAGCGAACTCTGGTCCTGGGATCGTTGCGAAGAGACTCTGCACAAGCTGTTTGAGGCGCTCGATTGGGAGGCCTTGGGCAAGATCTACTTCCATGAGGATGGCGAGGAGCACTGGGAAGAACTGCGTCCCCGCGTGATTCCGCTCGGCCTCGACTGGGCGCGCGCGCTGCTGCAGCGCGTGCCCGAGGGCGGCGTCTCGCTGTATGCCGGCGCCGGCATCGCGGAGTTGCCGGTGATGTTCGCGGAGCGCTTCGTGCGCGGCCGTCGAGTCATCGCGAGCAATTCGCGTCTGCGCGAGTGCGATGTGATCGAAGCGGCGATTGCGCGCTGCGGGCTCGTCGGCAAGTTCAAGATGCGCCACTGCGACGTGATGGAGCCTGCCAAGCAAGGCGGCTACGACCACCTCGCGTGCGTCAGCTTGTTCACGGACCCTGAGACCTATCCGTGGCTGAGCGCGGTCGCATACGGTCGCATCGCTCCGGTGCAGCTGCAGGTCGAGGCGTTTGTCGCCGAGCGCGACAAGGCGCGCGGGCTCGCCGCTGCGATGTTCGCTGGGCTACAGAAGCCTGGGCTCATCACCACGACCGTCGAAGAAGTGGCGTGGTTCGTCGAGGAGTGCGAGAAGAACAAGGTCGCCTACGCGCCCGACGAAGAGACGCTGCCGACCGCGGTCGTCGGCGACCCGATCGGCTTCATGCGCGTCGGCTGACGCGCGAAGGTCGCGGTCACTGCAGTCCGAATGCGATGGCGTTCGTGACGCCGAGGAACTGCAGTGACGGATCCAGCAGGACCGCCGCGAGGTGGGTCGGCGTCGGCAGCAGGCTCAGGCCGCTCGGGAACGCGATCGTCGCGTTGCCGAGCCCGTTGGTCGCGAGCGCGCCGAACGCGAGCTGGAACACGCTGCCGTTGATCAGTTCGAGCCCCGTGTTGGTGCACGAGTCGAAGTTGAGAGGCAGCGTCATCGTCGGCGACAGCGCGAGTCCTGGCTGCGTGCCGCTGCAACTCCACGCGAGCAGATACAGCGTTCCGATCGCGGCGCACGGCGCCACGATTGTCGGCCGGATCGTTCCGCCTTGCTGCAGCGACACCGACGCGGCGTCGCGCGGGTAGAGCAAGTCGTCGCG
>CAIYFF010000512.1 GCA_903925435.1 uncultured Planctomycetota bacterium
ATCTTCCAACCGCCCGACAGCCCGCCGACGTCGCCCGCGATCATCTCGTCGCGGAAGCCGAGGCCGTGCAGGATCTCCTTGGCCTTCGCCGCGAGCTCGTAGCCGCCGAGCGCGGCGTATTGCTCCTGCACCTCGCCGTAGCGCGCGAGGATCGACTCCATCTTGTCCTGCTGGTCGGGGTCGGCCATCGCCGCCTCGAGCTTCTCGTTCTCGTGGTGGAGTTCGCCGACCTTGCCGCAACCGATGATCACCTCGTCGAGCACGGAGCGACCGCTCATCTCGCCTTGTTCCTGGCGGAAGTGGCCGATCGTCACGCGCTTTGGCAGCGACACGTCGCCGTCGTCGGGATGATCCTCGCCGGTGATGAGGCGGAAGATCGTCGACTTGCCCGCGCCGTTGGGGCCGACGAGCCCGACCTTCTCGCCGGGATCGAGCTGCATGCTCGCGTCGACGAAGAGGACCTGGTTGCCGTGGCGCTTGTTGATCTTGTTGAGCGCGATCATCGACGAGTCTGGTTGCGGTATGCGTTGGCGTAGTCGACGAGCGCGCGCCACTGCGCGTGCAGGTCGTGGGTATCTGCTTCGATCGGCTTCTTGAAGTAGCAGGCGAGGTGCTTCATCGGGCCCTTCTCGCCGTGGCGCTTGGCGAAGTCACACCAGCGCGCGAGGTCGAGCACGAGCGGTGCGGCGAGGATCGCATCGCAGCCCTGCCACACGAACTGCATCGCCATGCGGTGGCCGAGGAACCCTTCGAAGTGGATGAAGTCCCACGCCGTCTTGTGGTCATGCAGCGACGGCACGTAGTCGATGCCGACGTGGCTGTGCAGCGGATAGCCGAGGATCTGCGGCAGCAGCGCGTCCTTCGTTGCGATCTTGGACTGCTTGTTCTCCGAGTCCGCGAGCACCGCGCCATCGCGATCGCCGAGGATGTTGTAGCCCTGCCAGCTCAACACGCGCAGATCGCGGATCTTGAACATCGGCGCGAGCGCGGACTTCACCAGCGTCTCGCCGGTCTTGCCGTCCATGCCCGCGTAGGGCGCGCCGTTCTGCTCGAACAGTTCGCGGATCGCAGGCAGCAGCGCCGCGTTGCTCGGCGTGAAGTGGACGAACGGGAGGCCGAGCTTCGCCGCCGCATATGCGTAGAGCGACGAGCTGCGCACCGCGCGCGTGTCGTCCTGGTCGATTGCGCGTTCGAACGCGGCGAGCGAGCGATGCGCCGGCGAGGACGCGAGCTCGGGCTCGGTCGAAGTGAGGTTGACGCAGACGACGGAGTCGAGGCGGTTCTTCTTCTGGAAGTCGCGCAGGTCCTGCTGCAGTCGCTCTGCCTCTTGGCGCAGTGTGCGCGCGCGCTGCTTCTTTGCGCCGGTCACGCGCTCGATCGTGCGGCCGGCGTTGACGAGGGCGCCCATGCGCACGTTCTTGCTCAGCTGCTTGAGGTCCTTCTTGAGCGCATCGATCAGGGGCAGCGGCAGCGTGCCGTTGTCGTCGTGGATCTCGCGCGCGGACTGTGCCCAGTCGCCGGGCCTCATTTCGTGGCCGCCGAAGACGATGCTGTCGAGCGGCGCGAGGCCAAGTCCGCGGCAGAGATCGCTCTCCGTTGCGAGGCCTTGCGGCGCGGCGAGCCCGCGCGCGATCGCGCGCGCGCCGAGCACGACGGTCGTGGCGAGGCCGCCGTAGGCGCCGAAGATCCACACGCCGAGGCGCGGGGACCGGGTGTTCTTTCGAGGTGTCTTGGCCAAAGGGCCGAGCAGGATAGCGGGCCGCGCCGCGGGCGCACGGGGGGAGCGCGCTCGCTCAGCGTTCGGCGTCCCGCGCGAGGTTCGCAAACTCCACCGCGGTGCCGGTGCCATCGTGGATCGCTGCGACGCTGCCGTCGCGCGCATAGGCGACGGTCTGCGGCAGCGCGCCGAGGTCGAGGCCGAGTGCGTCGCGCAGGGCGATCAGGTCGCCCTCGGTGCACACGACGACAGGGAAGTCGATGCCGAGTTCGCGCGCCTTCGCCGCGACCTTCGAGCGCGCGGACTCCGGCGTAGCGCCATCAACCGCGAACTCCATCGCGACGGCGAGCACGGCGCCGCCACGTTGCCGGAAGTCGCGCGTGCCGGCGATCAGGTCCGGCATCTCGGCGATGCAGGGGCCGCACCACGTTGCCCAGAAGTTGACGAGCAGCGGGCTGCCATGGAGCGCGGCGATCCGATCGCGAAGCTCGGTTGCGGACAGCAACGGAAGGTCGGCCTCGGCCATAGGCGCGCGACCCTCGGTGCACGCGGGCAGCGACAGCAGCGCGAGCCAGGCGAAACCCGCGCAGAGCCGGTCAGTTGCCGCCACGTTCGCCGCCGCGTTGGCCGCCGCCTTCGCCACGGCGACGTCCCTCGCCGCGCGGCCGGCGACCGCCGCCGCGGTTGTTGCCGCCTAGGCGCTTGATCGAGCAACCGACCGCGCGCGTGCTCGACGGTTCGACCGTCTCGCCCTTGGTCAGCTTGCCGAGCACGTCGCGCAGGTAGTTGGTGCGGGTGTCCTGCTTGGTGTCGCGCTGGTCGTCGTCGACGAGGCCCTTGTAGACGAGCTTGCCGTCCACTCCGAACACGTAGACGTGCGGCGTCGAGGTGGCGGCGAACAGGTCCGCGACCTTGTTGCCGTGGTCGACGAGCACGCGGAAGGGCAGCCCCTTCTCAGCCAGGTGCGCGCGCACGTTCTCGTAGGGCTTCTTTCCTTCCTTGTCGTCGGCCTTGGGCTGCTCCGGCGCCTTTTCGCCGATCTCGGTCACGTTGCTGTCGATGTGCAGGAAGACCACGCCTTGCTCGGCGAAGTCCTTCTGGATCTGCGCCAAGCGCTCGTCCCACTGCGCCTGCACCGGGCACTGGATCGAGTAG
>CAIYFF010000513.1 GCA_903925435.1 uncultured Planctomycetota bacterium
GCGCGCACGAGCGGCGGCCCGCCGAGGAAGATCGTGCCGTTGCCCTTCACGATGATGCTCTCGTCGCTCATCGCGGGCACATACGCGCCACCAGCCGTGCACGACCCGAGCACGCACGCAACCTGCGGGATGCGAGCAGCCGACATCTGCGCCTGGTTGTAGAAGATGCGCCCGAAGTGGTCGCGATCGGGGAACACGTCGGCCTGCAGCGGCAGGAACGCGCCGCCCGAGTCGACGAGGTAGACGCACGGCAAGCGGTTCTCGAGCGCGATCTCCTGCGCGCGGACGTGCTTCTTGACCGTCATCGGGTAGTAGGTCCCGCCCTTCACCGTCGCGTCGTTGGCGACGAACATCACCTCGCGTCCATGCACGAGGCCGATGCCCGTCACGATGCTCGCGCTCGGCGCGTCATCGTTGTAGAGCCCGTTCGCCGCGAGCGGCGACAGCTCCAGGAACGGCGAGCCCTGGTCGAGGATGCGGCCGATGCGTTCGCGCGGCAGCAACTTGCCGCGCTTGTGGTGGCGAGCCACTGCGTCAGCTCCGCCGCCTTGCTGCGCAGCGGCGAGCTTCTTCTGGATCTCTTCGATCGTGCGCAGATGGTGGGCGCGGTTCTGTTCGAACTCAGTGCCGCTGACCTTGACGTTGCTGTGCAGGACTTCGCTCATCGGTGGCGCGGCACGATAGCCACGCGCGCAGCACAGGGCGAAGGCAGAACCCGCTGCTTGCGTCAGTCCTGCAGCAGGTCGCGGAACAACTCCAAGAGATCGCGCTCCGCCGGAACGATGCGGCCGTCCGCGCGAGCGACGGCGATGGCCGCGTCGAAGAACGCCTGCCGGTGCTCCTTGGGGATCGCGGCCGGATCGACCTCGTCTGCGGGGGGCGGCGACTTCAGCCACCCTTCCACCTTCTTGGTCTCCTCGTTGCCGAGGCCCATGCGGCCGACGACGCGCATCACGAGGTCGCGTTCTTGCTGCTGGACCTTGAGGTCGGTCCACGCGAACGAGCAAACGAATTCGAGAAGGCGCAGCTTGGCGGCGCGGTCGAGTTGCATGGGTGACCAGTGAAGCACGCGACCGGATCAGAGCAAGCCGCGGTCGGCATCGCCGAAGCGATCCAGCGCCACGCCCATGCGCTGCAGCATCGACAGCCACAAGGAGCACAGCTTGGAATCGCGCTCGCTCGCGATCAGGCGGCCTTGCGCAATCGAGCCGCCGCCGCGGCCGGCGAGCAGCACGGGCAGGTCGTGCGGGTCGTGCGCATTGCCGTCCGACATCGCCGACGCGAGCACGAGCATCGACGCGTCGAGCAGCGAGCCTTCGCCTTCGCGCTTCTGCGCAAGCCGATCGAGCAGCGACGCGAACTGCGCGACGTGCCAGCGGTTGATCTTCTTGTAGGGCTCCTGCTTCTCGGGCTTGTTCTCGTGGTGCGAGTAGTCGTGGAAGCCGCCGCTACAGCCCTCGACGAACGGGAACGGCCGGCCCGAGACTTCGTTCGCCATCAAGAACGTCACCACGCGAGTCGTGTCCGTCTCGAACGCGAGCGCGATGAGGTCGAGCATCAAGCTGACGTGCGTCGGATAGTCGCCCGGAATGCCTGCGGCAGGCGCTCGCATCGGATCGACATGGCTGCTCGACGCGCGTTCGGCTGCTTCGATGCGAAGCTCCAACGCGCGCACCGAGTCGCAGAACTCTTCAAGCCGCCGCTGATCGCGAGACGACGCGCGCTGCGCAAGACGGACAGCGTCCTCGCGCACGACGTCGAGGACGCTCTTGCGCAGCGGGTCTTCGGCCAGCGCACGCGAACGGAACATGCGATCGAACACCGCGCGCGGCGCGAGCAACTTGGTCGCAGGCCGATCGGCCGCAGTCCACGACAAGCTGCCGCCGTAGACCGTGGAGTAGCCCATGTCCTCGACGGGATAGATCGGATCGCAGCCAAGCTCGAGGGACGGCAACGGCGTCGCGAGGCCGATCGCGCGCGCTGCCACTTGGTCCATCGACACTTCGTTGCGCAGGTCGCGGCCGCCAGTTCGCCGGATCGTGGCGCCCGTGAGCAACGGCGCGACCTTCGCGTAGTGGCCGTCGCCATCGAAGCTGCCGCGGTTCGCGAGACCCGTGAGCACGCTGACCTCGCCGCGTCGCGCTGCGAGCGGCTCCAGCGAGAACGACGGCTGCCATCCGCCTTGCCCGTCC
>CAIYFF010000514.1 GCA_903925435.1 uncultured Planctomycetota bacterium
ATCACCGACAGCAACGGTGCGTTCGAGCTCGAAGCGCCCAACCGCGACGTAGCGCTCGTCATCGGTCAGTTCGACCGCACGACGAGGCGCACGGTCGAAGTCCCTGCGCAGCGCGATCGCGTCGACGTCCGCATTGACGTGGTGCGCACCGGAGCCGTGACGGCGCACGTGATCGGGTTGCCGAACCGGCGCCCGCTCGCAGGCGTGCTGCTGCGCGTCACGCGCAGTGGCAGCGAAGGCTCGATGCCGTCGCGTTGGTTCGATCTCGATGCAGGCATGCTGCGGAACCCGTTGTTTCCGGCGGGCAGTTCGCGCGCAGTGTTTTGGGCCGAAGGCTACGCGCCGGTCGTTCGCGACGTCGTCGTGCGCGCAGGCGAAGAGGTGGACCTCGGCGAGATCGCGATGGAACCCGGCAGCGAACTGCGCGGTGTCGTGCACGACGAGAACGGCGCCCCCGTTGGCGGAGCCGAGGTGTTTCTCGGCGAAGAGGCGGACTTCTTCGAATACCAGTCGCCGCTTCGAACGGCCGAGGACGGGACCTTTGTCGTGCAAGGCGTGTCGTCCGCAGCGGCAAACTTGCTCGTGCGCGCTGCTGGCTATGCGTGGAGTTCGACGCCGTTGCGCCTGCCTGAGGACGCGCTCGACCCAGAGCCATTCGAAGTCGCGCTCGAACGCGGATCGACCATCGAAGCGCGCGTTCGTGGCGGCGACGCCGAGGGCTCGATGGTGGTGTTGCGTCGCGGAGCGCGCGTCGTCGCGACCGCGGAGGTTGGCGAGGATGGCATCGCGGTGTTCGGCAATCGCAGCCCCGGCGCCTACGCATTGCAGCGCTTTGGCGATGACCGAACGCGCGCTGTCGCCGTCGTGAAGCAGTCCGGCGAAGTGGTCCGCGTCGATCTCTGAGTCGCGGCCCTCAGCGCGTCATGGTCTTCTGCAGCCACTCGCGGAACGGAGCGCCAAACTCCGTGATGCGCTGTTTCATCGCGCTGTCCCATGCAGTGGTGCTGTTGCCGCGTCGATCGCCCAGCGCGACGCGGACGTAAGCCAAGAAGCGCTCTCGCGTGGCCGGCACGTTGTCCGCCTGCATGAGCCAGTGCGCGAACATGGAAGCCACGGCCCAATTAGCCTGAGTCCTGCTGTCGTCGGTGAGGTAGTAGCCGCCGAACATGGGCTCGTTCAGCATGCGAGCGAGGTCGACATCGAAGGTCATCGCTTGCGCTGCCCACAGGTTCTGTGCGCGTCCATCGCCAGGTTCTGCGCGCCCTGCGTCGCCTTGCATCGTCATCTCGAAGTGCATCGGCAGGCCGATCTCGAGCCATGTGCACACACGGTCGCGATCGTCGGGCGAGTTGGTCTGGCCGATCAGCGTGCGATAGAGCAACCCATGCGCGCCGGTGAAGAACAGGCGCTGCGGCCGAGCTTGCATCGGCGACGAATAGAACGTGCGCCCGACGTCGCCGTGCGGCGGCGGCTCGTACCACGGCGAAGGCTTGAAGCCCCACTACTGGAAGCGCGCGGTCGACGATCGAATGTCGACGAGCACAGGCTGCAGCGCCTCCGAGAGGCCGATGCTCTCGCCGCACTCGGCCATGAAGCACACGCCCATGCGCTCCAGGTCGAACAGCGCATGGATGCCGCCGCGTAGGTTGCCGTCGATGCGCACCGCGAAGCGTTCGCCAGTCAGCGTGAGCGGTTCGTCGGCGAGCGCCTTCTCGAGCTGCGCGAGCGTCCGTTGCTTGCCGGCGTGTGGCCACAGCCACTCGCCGCCCCGCTTTTGGTGGCCCAGCGCTTCGTGACCAAAGCCGTGGTCATCTGCGATGCATCGCTCCATCGCGTGGAGGTCCGCCATGCGGTCGAGGCCGCGCGACTTGGCCCATTCGTAGAGCGGAGCGTGCGCCGCATCCTTGTCGACGAACTGCTGCCTGCGTCGCAAGAACTCGGCGAGCCGGTCTGCGACCGTGTCCATCGACGCGATGTCGCTGCGTTCGACGCGCACGCGCTTGCCGCCCTGTTGCAGCGCGATCGTGTCGCGCGCGAATGGAGTGGCGACGCGGCCGCGCAGTTCTTTTCCGCTCTTCGTCGTGATGAGGTCGCGAAGGTCGTGATCTTGTGCCGCGGCAACTTGCGGCAGCAGAAGCGCTGCGCTCGCCAGAAGTGCTCCGTGTCGGCGGCGCATGGGGTCAGCGCGGGGCGAGCAAGCGCGCGTAGTTGCGGCGCGCGAGCGGAGTGGCGATCGCGAAGGCCAGCCCTGCAAACCCGAATGCGACGAGCATGAGAGAAGGCCACGCTGCCGACAGCGACTCACGAACTTCGTGCGTCGGCACGTTGCGGAATCGATCGAGCAACCAGACCCACGCCACGAGCGCGGGCGAGACTGCGACATAGAACGAGAACACCAGCGTCAGCGATCCGACGAGGCCGCGCGATCCTTGCGTGAGCCGGCCATCTGCCTCGGGCCGAACGAGCCAAGGCCACGTGCCGATCACTGCGACTATCGACAGCGCGAGCACGGTGCCCGCCGCCGCGAGCGCGAAGAACGGCGCCATCGCGGACCATCCTGCGTCGAGCCACTGTGTCCCAGCCCAAGCCGCGATGGCGATTGGCCACAGCATCAACAAGCCGATGCACTGCAGCTTGCCGCGCAGCAACGTGGCGGGCGAGACGGGCGACTGCAGGTAGAGCGGCCATTGCGCGCCATCTGCGGCGCAGAGTCGGCCCATGTGCGTGTAGAGCAGCATCAGCGCGGCGAGGAACCACAGCATCAGCATCGCCGCGCACTGCCGCATCTCGGGCGGCATGCGATCGCCCGCGAGGAATCCGCCGACGAACGATCCTTGCGACGCAAACAGATGGACCATCGCGCCGACCAGCAGCATGTGCACGATCGCGCCAGGTTGCTGGAGCAGTTGCGCAAACTCCTTGCGGCGCAGCGCGGCGACTGCGGAAGTGGGCCAGCGCGAGCGGCGGCCCTTGCGGGACGAACGCGCGAGCTCGTGGTTCTGCGCCGCGATGTCGTGCATGCGCGCCGCGAATGCGAACACCGCGAACAGCGCGGCGCACGGGCCCAGCACGGCGAGCCATGACGATGCGTTGGACGCGCCCGCTGCGCATTCGGCCACGAGCTTCGCGGCGGCGGCGGTCGCGCGGCTGGTGTCGGCGCCTCGTTCTGCGTTGCGTGCGATGGCTTCCGCCGAGTCGCTGCCGCCGAGGAACACTTGCGCGAGCAAGAAGATCGGGAATCCAAACGCGGCGAGCGCCGATACCGCGGACATCGCCGCGCGCGACGCTGAGCCCGTCGCAAAGCGCATCACGACGATCTGCAGCGTGAGCACGAGGCACAGCGGCGGCGCTACGACGCCGACGATCGCGATCGCCGCAGCGACGAAGCCGAGCGGCGTGCTGCCCGACACGAGCAGCAGGTGTGCGAGCATCGGCCCGCACAATGCAGCGGCCCAAAGCAGCGCAGTTGCGAGCGCACGCA
>CAIYFF010000515.1 GCA_903925435.1 uncultured Planctomycetota bacterium
CCCAGCAGTGAAGTCGCGCGGCCACTGCAATTCCGCAGCTCCTGCCCACGCGATATCGGGCGTGCGGCCCTTGCCATCCTCGCCATGGCACGCAGCGCAATGGCGGCGATACAGCTGCTGGCCTGCTGCGGCATTGGCATCGCTCATCGGCAGCGGCGCAGGAGCGACAACCTCAGGCCCTGGGCTCATTCGGCGAACGGCTTCGGCGCGCACATCATCGTCCTTGGCGACGATGCCCATCGATGCAGCGTGCAGCGCGATGCGATCGGACATGCCATCGACGGCGAGCGAACGCACATGCGCAGCAAGCGCTCGCAAGTCGTCCTCGGACATCCACGAGTATGCCGGCATCGCAGAACCCGGCATGCCGCGCTGCAGCATCGCAATCAGGTCGCCGTCGGTCGGAACCCCGTTCTGCGTGCTTGCGAGCTTGAACACCCCGCTGCGAAACGCGCGAGGCCGCGGGAACAACAGAGGCTTCACTGGCGTGTCCGCGTCTCCACGCAGTCCATGACAACCTGCGCAGTGTCGCGCGAACAACGCCGAGCCATGCGTCTCTGCAACCCGCGGCTCGGAGGTTGAGCGGCAACCGCTGATGACTGCCACTGCGATCGCGATCGACGCGATGGAGACCGCGCGCAACGACGCGCGCATGGAGGTTGTTCGGAGCATGCTGCGCACCTTGGGATTCCGCGGGCGCAACTCGGAGCAGCATCACGCTGCAGCAAGCAACCCGCCGACTTCACCTCTAAGGCACGCGCGCGCCGAACATGCCGAGCCCTCCTGCGGAGAGCGTGCGCGCATCAGTTCGTAGCTGGCGCGAACTACCGTCGATGGGTCAGTTGCCGAGCCGCAGAATTCCGCCGCTGGTCACCGCTGTAATCCCGGTCTCTGCGATGGCGAGGGTCTGCACGTAGACCGGCAATCCCGCGAGACGCTGATCCGCCGGCACAGGGAAGCTCCAGACAAAGCTGCCCGCCGCGTCCGCGATCGCGACCATTCGCAGATCGGTGAAGCGAGCGGGATCGACGAACAAGAACTCGTCGATGTCCGTGAGCGGGATCGCGGCAGGCTCCAAGCCGATCATGCCGATCACGGGCGCCAACGCCGGCATGTCGTCCACCTCGAGCTGGAAGGTGGCGCCGAGCGTTGGGATCGGCGTCGCAGTCGACGGCTGCATGGTTGGACGACCCACGCCAGCACCCGTGCCGTATTCGCTGTAGCACGGACTATTGAGGCTTGGCGCCGGCAGAACCTGCGCGAGCGATGCGAACAGTCGATCCGCGATGAACTGCTCGCCGAGCGCATTGGGATGCACTTGGTCGGCGAGTTGCGCTTGCACATCGAATCCCGTGTGGAGGTCGGCGATGCGCACGCCAGGCAAGCCGGCGAGACCATCGATCGCGGCGTTGACGGCGACAATGCCCTGGTCGAGGCCATAGATCGGGCCAATGCCGGCAGGCAGGCTCAGCGACGGATTCGGCATGAGCACCGCGGGCAACGGCGGGATCTTCGCCACCACGATCTCCATGCTCGGGTCGTATTGCGGCGAGCGCAGCACGTTGACGATGCCGCGCAAGAACGAGTCCGCGACCTGCGCAATCTGCGCCGGCGTCATCTGGTAGAAGACCGTTCCCTTGATGACGTCATTGGTGCCGAGCTGCACGACTGCGACGTC
>CAIYFF010000516.1 GCA_903925435.1 uncultured Planctomycetota bacterium
AGCGAGCTGTGTCGGCAGATCCTGCGCCTCGAGCCCGAGAGCCTCGTGCTCGTCGAGCGCTACGAGAACAACCTCTACGAGATCCATCGCGAACTCGCGGTGCGACCAGGCGGCGAGCGCATCGTGCCCGAGGTGGCGGATGTCGGCGACGAGCCACGCATGGCGGAGTTGTTCGCACTGCATCGGCCGCACGTCGTGTTCCACGCCGCCGCGCACAAGCACGTTCCGATGATGGAGCGCGCGCCTCGCGAGGCGATCAAGAACAACGTGTTCGGCACCAAGACGGTGGCCGATCTCGCCGATCGGTTCGGCGCCGAGCGCTTCGTGTTTGTCTCGACCGACAAGGCAGTGCGGCCGTCGTCGGTCATGGGAGCGACGAAGCGCATCGCCGAGCTCTACATCAAGGACCTCGACGCTCGCAGCTCCGTGCGCTTCTCGTCCGTGCGATTCGGCAACGTGATGGGATCGGCCGGCAGCGTGATCCCCCTGTTCCAAGAGCAGATCGCGCGTGGCGGCCCGGTGACCGTCACGCATCCAGACATGGAGCGCTTCTTCATGACGATCCCCGAGGCTGCACGACTCGTGCTCGAAGCTGCGGGGCTGAGCGAGGGCGGCGAAGTGATGCTCCTCGACATGGGGAGCCCGGTGAACATCCGCGCGCTCGCCGAGAACATGATCCGCTTGTCGGGCCGCGAGCCGTATGGCGACGTGGACATCGTGTTCACGGGAATGCGGCCCGGTGAGAAGCTGCAAGAGGAGCTCGCCCTGCCGGAGGAAGTGCTCGGTGAGACTCCGTGCAAGAAGATCTTCGTCTGGCGTGGAGGCAACTCGGCTGCGTCGATGCAGGCTGTGCTTGCGCGTCTGCGTGAGCCAGGCCGCAACGCCGACGAGGTGCGGCAATCGCTGCGCGAGGTGCTGCCCGAGTTCCGTTCGCCGCAGCTTGTGGTGCAGGAGCCACTGTTTGCTCCCGTGGTCCCAGTGTCCGAACGCGCAAATGGGATGCGCATGGCGTCGTCATCATGAGCGGCCACGCATTCGAGGATCGCACCCTCGGCCAATCGTTTGCGTTCTTGTTCCGCGCCCGCTGGCTCGCGCTCAGCATGGCGTGCATCGCAGGAATCGCAGGCTGGGCCTTTGCGGAGCATCGGGGAGTCGTCCGTCGCGCGCGTGCCGTGCTGCACGTCGAGCGAGCGACGGCGGCAGTTCCTGGCGGCGACGTCGCTCACTACGCGGAGTCGCGCAACTACGCGGCGGCGCAGGCGTCGCTCTTGCGATCGGGGCCGACGCTGCAGCGCGCGCTATCCGCATTCGATGGCAAGCAGAGTCCGTTGTTCGAGGACGTCGCGGACCGACTTGCATTCGTCAAGAAGCGGCTCGCGGTGGCAGCAGGCGCGGACGATGGGCTGCTGACGGTCACGCTGGATGCGAGCTGCATCGACGACGCGTGTCTGCTCGTCAATGAAGTCGTCGCTTCCTACGTCGCGCGTCTCATGGAGGTGCAGCGCGGATCCGTCGACGGCGCGCTTCACGCGATTCTGCGTGAGGTAGAACGGAACGAAGGAGAGCTACAGAAGGTCGAAGCGGAGCTGCGCGAGTTCACGACGTTGCACCCTGGCCTTGCCGTCGATGTGGAGTCGAGGCGAGCGCTCGCGGGCGCACGCCTGACGGAGTTGGCTTCGGCTCTCGCACAGGCCGAGGTGGCGGCGATGCTCGCAGCCTCGGATCGAGCCGCTGCGGAAGCGTGTGCGCGCGCGGAAGACCCGCTTGCGGCAGCTCCGGTCCCAGGACTGGACGATGCCGC
>CAIYFF010000517.1 GCA_903925435.1 uncultured Planctomycetota bacterium
CGTGTTGCTCGCCAAGTTGTTGTGCGCTGGCGGCAACGTGCTCGTGCTCGACGAGCCGACCAACGACCTCGACCTCGCGTCGTTGCGCGCGCTCGAAGACGCGCTGCTCGCGTTCTCGGGCACGGTGTTCGTCGTGAGCCACGACCGGTGGTTCCTCGACCGCATCGCCTCGCGCGTCGTGCACCTCGACGGATCGGGCAAGGTCCGCATGCACGCGGGCGACCTGTCGTTGCTGCTCGAGAAGATCGCCGACGAGAAGGCCGCGGCTGCATCGGCAGCCAATGCTGCTGCTGCGGCAGCGAAGGCCAAGTCTGCGGCGCCCGCCGCGGCGCCGAAGGCACGCAAGCTCAGCACGCGCGAGCAGAAGGAACTCGAAGAGTTGCCGCTGCGCATCGAGACGACCGAGGCCGAGCTGCGCGGAGTCGACGAGAAGCTGTCAGACCCCAAGATCTACGATCCGTCGCGGCGCGACGACTTCGACCGGCTCACGGCTACGCGCAAGGAACTGCCGGCGCGGATCGCCGCGCTCTATGCGCGGTGGGAAGAGCTGGAGTCGGTGGCGAACGGCTGAGCCGCAGCGGATCGCGAACGCTCCATGCGATCGGGCCGGCGATGGCGCGCGTGTCTCACATCGGGACGGTGCGCTCGCCGCGAGGCCGCGCGGCGTCCCCGGCAGGAGCACGGAGCTAATCTTGTGAGCCCGTTCTCCATCGATCTTTGTCCGCTCCATCCATGCATCGCCTCGCCGTGCTGTCCCTGTTCGCAGTGGGCGCATCGGCCCAAGACACGACGCCCTCGCAAGAGCGGTCTTGCGTCGTGCAGGGCGCCACGGTGCGTTGGTCGTCGGAAGGAGCAGCGATCGAACGGCCCGGACGCGCTTCGTTCTCGCTTCCTTCTGCCGATGGGCTCTTGCGCCTTCGCAGCGGCACGTTCGATCCGCGTCTCGGCGAGCCTTCGTTCTCCTCGGCGTTGCTTGCGCCGCCGAACACGCGGCTGTTCGCCGTGCAGTTCCACACTGCGATCGTGCCTGAGTATCGCGCGGAGTTGGAGTCGCTCGGGCTCGAAGTCGTCGCGTATTGGCCGCAATCGGCCTACCTCGTTCGCGGCGAACGCGGCGCGGCGCTCGCGCTCGCGCAGCGTCCGTTCGTGCGTTGGATCGAAGCGCTTGCGATCGGCCACAAGCTGGAGCCCGCGCTCCATTCGCTGTTCGTGCGCAACTCCGGGCCGCAGCCGCATGCCATCGACTGCAACGTCGTGCTCGCCGACAAGGCGGATCGCGCGCGACTGATCCATCGCATCGAGGACGCAGGCGGCCTCGTGCTCAATCCGAACTACGGCTCGATCTACGTGCATGCGCGGCTGAGCGCGCAGCAACTCCTCGCGATCGCCGCGAGCGACGACGTGTTGTGGGTCGACCGCAGCTCGGCGATCGAAGTCGACATGAACTTCGCGCGCATCCAGGGCGGCGCCAACACGGTCGAGTTCTCCGGCGGCATGACCGGAACCGGCGTTCGCGTGCACGTGCTCGAAGGCCTGCAGCAAACGCATCGCGATTGGACGCTGCCGCTGCTGATCCAACACGACGGCCTCGAATCGCACGGCCACTGCACCGGCATGATCGTCGCGGGCAACGGCGCGGGAAACACGAACGCGCGCGGCTTGCTGCCCAATTCGCAGATCGTCGAGTCTTCGGTGTTCTCGTGGGGGCTCACGTCGCGCTTTGCGGTGACGTCGCAAGCGATCGATCCCGCGGGTCCGTTCCGTGTGATGCAGGCCACCGCGAGCTGGGGGCATGCGGCGACGCTCGACTACACGTCGGTGTCCGCAGAGCTCGACAGCGTGCTGTTCGACCTCGATCTCGCCACGACGCAGAGCCAGAGCAACACGGGCACGCAGCAGTCCCGGCCGCAGGCGTGGGCCAAGAACGTGATCTCGGTCGGCGGCGTTTGGCACTACGACAACGCCAACCCTGTCGACGACACGTGGGCGCGCGCAGGCGCATCGTCGGCGAGCATCGGGCCTGCGAGCGACGGTCGCATCAAGCCGGATCTCTGCGCCTACTACGACAGCGTTGGCTGTGGCGACCTGATGGGGGCCGACGGCTACTCGCAGACCGACTACACAAGCGCGTTCGGCGGAACGTCGGCCGCGACGCCGATCGTCAACGGCTACCTCGGGCTTGCGCAGCAGATGTTCACCGACGGCGCCTTCGGCCATCGGCTGCCGACCGCCGCAACTGCGGCGAACCGATTCTGGAACAAGCCGCACATGACGACTGCGAAGGCGTTGTTGTGCTCGACTGCCGCGAGCTACGCGTTCTCGGGCGCCGAGCACGATCTGACGCGCACGCATCAAGGCTGGGGTTTCCCAGCGATCGACAAGCTGTGGCAGAACCGCAGCAAGATGCTCGTCGTCGACGAGAGCGAAACGCTGACGCACGGTGCATCGCGGCTCTACTACATCTATGTCGCGCCCGGCACGCCGGAGTTGCGCGCCACGCTCACGTGGGCCGATCCGCCTGCGATCCCCAGCGCCGCGGTGCATCGCGTGAACGACCTCGATCTCGAAGTGCGCTACTTCCATGACGGTCGCACGTGGAACGGCAACAAGGGCCTCGACGTCGGCAACGCGAGCGC
>CAIYFF010000518.1 GCA_903925435.1 uncultured Planctomycetota bacterium
AGCCATGAGATGGAGGAGTTCCTCCGCGAGTCGATCACGCGCGTGCAGCACTTGGTCACCGCCGTGCTGGAGAAGAACACCACTTCGACGGCGGAGCAGGTGATCGAGCCGTTGATGCACAACCTGGTCGGTTCGCTGCTGGACGAGTTCCGCAAGGCGGGAACGGCGAGCGCGGACAAGCACCTCGGTCTAGACCCGATGGCGCTGAACCTGGAAGAGGTTCGCAAGAACCTCCTCGCCCAGATTCCTCCCGGCATGGCCGCCGAGAGCCGTCTGTTGAAGACCGAGTCGGATGACTTCGGCATGGGTGTGAACCACAACCAGCCGGTCGTGGGCGCGAAGCCAAACATCGAGGAGCACCTCGTGGCGGAAACGCGTAAGCCTGCGCAGAAGCAGACGCACCGCGCCGACCAACAAAGCGACCTCGATCGCTTCCAGAAGGCGCTGGAGAAGCTGGTCAAGAAGGGCCAGATGTCGCGCGCCGAAGCGGATGCCGCCATCGCGGCGCGCAGGAAGGCGACGCGCTGATCCGTGCTCTGTGTCGCTTGAGATCGGCAGCTAGCGCTACGTGAGCGCCGCAAGACGCAGGCGCTTGGTGATCCAACGCGCAGGCAGGATGCACGCGATCACCGCGACGCACTCGATCGCGCGTCCTGCCGCAAGGCAGCACAAGCCGGTGTATCCGAGCAAGCCGAGCAGCAGGTAGCCCATCGAGGCGCGGATCTCCGGCTGGCCCCAGGTTGTGATGCCTCGGTTGCGTCGCGCAAACCACAGGATCGGCAGCAGCGCGATGGCGGGAGCGGGCCATAGCCCATCCTGCACCGACAACAGTCCGCCGAGCGCCGCCCACATGGGCGCGCCTTGGATTGCGGCAACGGCGCGAGGCCGCACGCTGCGGTCCTCTTCGAACTGGCCGAGGATCGTGATCGCAAACACGTAGACGCCGTAGCACGCGGATGCGGCGATCAACGAGGTGGGAACTGCGATCCCGAGCATCGCAGCGGCGGAAGCAAGGTTGAGTCCGCGCAGAGTTCCCATGCAAAGCGCTCCGGGCAGTGCGGCGCGCTTGGCAACGAAGTCGTAGACCAGCACGAGCCCCGCCAGAAGCGTGTGGTGGGACTTGGCAGGCGACAGCGCAATGGCGGCCGTAAGCAGCACGAGACCGAGGAGGGCAGCTGTGGGGCGAGAGATCTCGCCGCGCGGGATCGGGCGCTCCGGCCGTTGCGCGCGGTCCTCGTCAACGTCCGCGACGTCGTTGAAGACCATGCCTGCGGCATAGATCAGAGCACTCGCAGCCATCAGGCGGACGAGGTCCTCGTGCCAGATCGACTCGCCGGCGGCAGCGAGGATGCATCGGCCCGCGAGCACATCGGCCGCGGGCGAGAACAGCGTGCCTGCGCGTAGCAGGCGAAGGAGTGGCAGGAGACCTGGCATGCGCGCGATTGCGCCCGCTGGTCTGGTCAGAGCAGGCGCAGGATGTCGTTGTAGGTGACGAACACCACGAGCGCCAACACGAGGACGAGGCCGAGCACCTGGCTGTATTGGAACACGCGAACGCTGACCGGCGATCCCTTGATCTTCTCGATCAGCAGGAACAGCAGGTGGCCGCCATCGAGCACCGGGATCGGCAGCACGTTGACGAACGCGAGGTTGATGCTCAGCAGCGCCAGGAAGTAGAGGAACCGAGGAAGGCCCCATTGCGTGTTGTGGTAGCTCACGCGGCTGATCTGGATGATCCCACCCAAGTTGCTGGCTGCGACCTCGCCGGTCAGCAGCCGCTTCGTCGTGACGTAAAGCTGCTTCACGAGATCCGCCGCGCACACGGAGCCAAGCTTCATCGCGTCGCCGAGGTCCGCCGCGCGCACTACATGACGCAGTCGCTCGATCTGTCGCGTGTAGCCGTAGTCGTGTTGGATCGGACGGCGCGGCTCGACTGTGACTGCGAAGGCGCTCGGCGCTTCATCAGCAGATACAGCTGTGCGCTCGACCAAGAGGCGAAGTGCGCGGCCGTCCGAGGCGCGAACCCGCGATTGGAGGTCTGTCCACGTGGAAACCTTGTCGCCGTCGATCTCCAGCACTCGGTCGCCAGCTTGGAGTCCAGCCGCCGCGGCCGCGCTGTCCTTCGCCGGTTGGATGACGGTTTCGTCCATCGAAGCGTCGAGCGCGAGTGCGGCGGAAAGAGCCGCACGGTCCTCGGCGTTGGCCTCCGCTCGCAGCGCGGTTGTCCTGCCCGCTCGCTGCACGGTGAGCACGAGTTCGTTGCCTGCGCCTGCGAATCCCTGGCCCTGCCACGCAGTCCCATCGACGGCAAGCAGCGCATCGCCGCGCTGCAGCTGAAGGCGTTCGGCCAGGCGGCAGCCGGGACGGATGCCTGCGATGCGCCGGCGCATCGGCTCGACGCCGAGCAGCGGCCGCTCCGAGGGAGTCGGGCGCGGCGTGATCGTCGCAAGGATCTGTTGGTCGCTACCGTCCGTAGCCTTACGTCGAACAAGGGCCTGGATGGGTTCGCCGCGCTGCGCACGTGACTCGGTCTCCTCCGACACGGGCGCGGATGGGAGCGCAGGCTTGCCATCGATCTCGACCAGCTCGTCGCCAGTCCGGAGTCCTGCTGCGTGGGCTGCGCCGTTCTCTGCGACGATGAGTTGCGCCGGCGCAGAGCTGAGCGCCATCTCGATGCCGATCGTGTAGATGCCGTCCTGCGGGCTGTATCGCGGCGTTGTCTCGATCGTCCGTGGCTCGCCGTTGCGTTCGATGATCAGCGAGAGCGGTCGCGAGCCGCAGAGCGCGACTTCGACGACGAGGTTCTCGAACGAGTACATCGACTTGCCGTTCACCGCGAGCACGCGGTCCATCGGCTCGAGCCCCGCTTCCCACGCCGGGCTGCCCGGCATGACCGCGCCGATCACCGGCGCTGGAAAGCTGACGCCTGATCCAAACGCGATCGGAAATGCGATCAGCGCGAACAGCACGTTCATCAGCACGCCGCCGAGGAAGAACAAGAACCGTTGTCCCACCGACTTTCGCTGCAGGCTCTCCTCGGGATAGCGCATGTCCTCGGGATCCTGGCCTGCCACGGCGACGTAGCCGCCGAGTGGGATCAGCGACAAGCGATAGTCCGTGGGGCCGCGTTGGAAGCCGAGAAGGCGCGGTCCGAATCCGAGCGAGAACACATCGACCCTCGCGCCGATGAATCGGGCGGCGAGGTAGTGGCCGAGTTCGTGGACGAAGATCAGCAGCCCGATGCCGAGCGCTACGAGCAGGCCGTTGCCGAAGTCAGTCATGGGGGTGAGGTCGGTGGTATCGGTCGCGCGGCATCAGGATGCGAGCTGTTCCGCACGTTGCCTGCCCTCGCGGTCCGCAGCGAGGACATCTGCGATGGATCGCACAGGTCGCGGAGTCCGCTGGCGGAGGATGGCGGCCACGTGAGCTGCGATTGCAGGGAACTCCAATTGGCCGTCCAGGAAGCGCTGGGTCAGCACTTCATCGGCTGCATTGAGCACGGCGCCTGAGTCGCCGCCGAGTTGCATCACTTCGTAGGCCAGGCCGATTGCTGGGTAGCGCACGGGGTCCACGGGCTGGAACTCCAGCTTGGACCAGCGCGCCGCGTCGAACGGCTGGAACGGGAACGGCAGTCGATCTGGGTAGGCGAGGCAGTAGAGGATCGGCAGCCGCATGTCGGGAAGGCCGCACTGCGCGACGATCGAGCCGTCGACGAACTCGACCATCGAGTGGACGATGCTCTGAGGGTGCAACACGACCTGGATCTGCTCCGGGGCCAGGCCGAACAGCCAGTGCGCCTCGAGCACTTCGAAGGCTTTGTTCATCATCGTCGCGGAGCCGACGGTGATGCGCTTGCCCATGGTCCAGGTCGGATGGTTGAGCGCTTCCTTCGGCGTGATCGCGGCAAACGTCTCGAGGGCGCGCGTGCGGAACGGGCCGCCAGATCCCGTCAGGTGGATCTTGCGAACTTCTTGGCGGCTGCCTGCGCGCATGCATTGGTGGATGGCGCAGTGCTCGCTGTCCACGGGCAAGATCTCCGCGCCGGTGCGAGCCGCGATGTCCATCAACAATCCGCCGGCGAGGACCAACGACTCCTTGTTGGCGAGCGCAAGCCGAATGCCTCGCTGCAGCGTCCACTCGGATGCTTCGAGCCCGGCCGCGCCAGTGATGCCGTTGAGGACGACATCGGGCTCGCAGCGATCCAACATGGCGAGGATGCCGCTAGATCCAGAATGGAAGCGCGTGGAGGTCGGCAGTTGAGCCGTGGGCTCGGCGCAGCCTGAGAGGCAGACATCCGTGACGCCGAACTCCCTGGCCTGCTCGGCGATCTGGGCCGCAGACGAATGGGCCTGCAATCCCGCCACTGCAAGGCGATCGGAGTGTTGGCGGACGATGTCGAGGGCCTGCGTTCCGATGGAGCCCGTACTGCCGAGGATGGCGACGCGGATCTTGCGCACGGCGCGATCATGCAGAGATTGCGGGACGAAAGCACCAGGACGCGCACGGCTCCCGTTGTCGCGGGCTCGCTTGCGGACCATGATGCACGACGCGTTGGGCATTCCGTCCGAGGCCCGCGGCTGCATATTCGACGGCGAATCATGGAACGATCGAGCAAGGATGCGATGCGCGCCTATGTGGTGGCGCTGGCCGTCGCAGCGAGCGCACTGCCAGCTCAGGTCGATGTGTTTGATGGCCGTTCTGGGAATGCGCGCTCGGAGCAGGAGGCGACGCTTGCGCTCGACGCGTTCCTGAGGATCGCGTCGGGCCCGGCCCGCGACGAGCGACTTGGGCGCGCAGCGGAACTTGCGTTCCTTGCCGCGGACTACGCGCAGTGCATTCGGCTCGC
>CAIYFF010000519.1 GCA_903925435.1 uncultured Planctomycetota bacterium
CGTCCGCCTCGCCAGCAAGCTGACCGGCTGGGACATCGACATCATGACGCAGGCCGAACTGGCCCGCAGCGTCGAGGCCGAGGACCAAGCCGCGGCCGCCCAAACCACGGATGGCGCCGCCAACGAAGGCGCGCCCGCCAACGACTCCAAGGATTCGGAATCCCAGCCGAACCAAGACGACGGATCTGCCTCGCAGAACAACGAGAGCTGAGCCGCCCTACGCCCGAACCATCCACCGCTAACCGGGTCCGACCGCAAAGGTCGGCCCCCTCCGCAAGAAGGCACGCTTGAAGAAAGTACGCGTTTCCGACATCGCCAAGGATCTCGGGATGAAGGGTCCCGAGCTGGTGAAGCTCTTGCGCGACATGGGGTTCGACGGGATCACGAGCCATCAAAAGGCGCTCGATCCGGCCGACGAAATGATGGTCTTGGCGCGCCTTGAGGCCCACGGTCTCAAGAAGAAGCCGGCGGAAGAAGCGGCTGGTGACGGCAAGCCCAAGAAGAAGCTGCTCCCGAGCGCTGCGGACTCGGACGTCGAGCTCGAAGCGGCCGCCGATGGCGCGGCACAGGCCGAACCAGATGCGTTGGCCAAGAAGCCGCTGAAGAAGGACAAGGAGCTCAAGGAGCTGCCGGCCAAGAAGACGCTGCCGTCCAAGCCGCTGACCAAGAAGCCGATGCGGTCCCTCGAAGAGGCCGCGAAGGCCGCCGAGCCGGAGACGACCGCGCCCGCGGAAGACGTCGTGGAAGCGACCGTCGCCGAAGTTGCGCCAGCGCCGAAGCCGCGTGAGGCAGTTGCCAGAGCGCCGCAGGTCGAAGCCGAACCCGCGCAACCCGCGGCCGCGCAATTGCCGGCGCAGGAGCCCGCGGTCGAGATTCCGGCCGCCGCCGTGCACGTCGAAGTGCCGGTGGTCGAAGCCCCCGCGGCGGTCATCGCGGAGCCCATTGCGGCGGAAGCCCCGGTCGCTCCGACTGTGGCACCCGCACCTGTGGTCGAGGCCGCACCGATTGCGACCCCAGCCGCAGCACCGATTGCCGCCCCCACGCCTGCAACGGCACGCATCAGCAAGCCCGCGCTCGCACCGACCTCGGCAGTTGCCAAGGCAGGCGGACCGGCGATCGGGCGCGCTCCGCAAGGTGCGCCGACTGGGCCGGGCGCACGCGCTCCCCAGGGTGCTCCTGGCGCTCGGGCTCCGCAAGGCGCTCCGGGTGCTCGAGTTCCGCTGATGACGCCGGCTGCGCAGGCAGCACCTGCAGCTCAGGCGATTCCAGCCGACGCCCCGGACTCGGTGCGCAAGCTGCTGATCCCGCAGAAGAAGGCGACCGTCGTCGGCCGCATCGAACTGCCGCAGGAAACGATCCGCGACGCACGCAGCCGTTCGGCACCCAATGCCGATCTGCGCCGCGCAGCACTGCAGAAGACGCAGGGCCAGCGTTCGGCGACGCGCCCACCGGTCGGCGGTGGCACGCAGATGCGCCGCGGCCCAGCTGGCCCAGGCCAGCGCCCGGGTTCGCGCGATCAAGCGATGCGCGGTCCGAAGAAGTCGCGCATCCCGACCACGATCGATCCGGACAAGGAAATCGAGGTCACGCCGCCGGTCTCCATCAAGGGTTTGTCCGAGGCGCTCGGCATCAAGGTCACCGACCTGATCGCCACGCTGACGTTCAAGCTCCAGGTCGCTGGCAAGAACATCAACTCCTACCTCTCGCAGGACGAGGTCGAACTCGTCGCGATGGAGTTGGACCGCAAGGTCCTCATCGTCGAGCACAAGCACGCCGAAGAGGAGATGATCGAGAAGCTCGTGGAAGACGCCGCTGGCGAGCAGGAGATCCTCCGCGCGCCAGTCGTGACCTTCATGGGCCACGTCGACCACGGCAAGACGTCGCTGATGGACGCGCTGCGCAACACCGACATCGCCAAGGGCGAGGCCGGCGGCATCACGCAGCACATCGGCGCCTACAAGGTCACGAGC
>CAIYFF010000520.1 GCA_903925435.1 uncultured Planctomycetota bacterium
GTGTGCTACCGTTTCCTCCCGCCCACTTGGTACGACAAGGCCGTCTGAACCCATGCGAACCGCACTCGCAGGCTTCCATCTCGAAGGCAACGGTGGCTCCTGGAACCCGGGGGCTGGCGGGGATGGCTGGAGTGGTGGAGGTGGCGGGTGCGGTGGGGACTGTGGTTGCGGTGGCAAGTGCGGGGGTGACTGCGGCTGCAAGGGCGGCGGTGGGGCGTGCGGCGGCAAGCCGTCGGGTGGCTGTGGTGGGAAGCCGTCGGGTGGGTGCGGCGGGAAGCCGTCGGATGGCGGTGGCGGTCTGGGTGGTGGTTCGGGGCAGTTGCCGCTGATGCCAGAATACGATGGGGAGATTTGGGACTGGAGAGGCAATCCACTACTGGGGAACGGGGATGGTAATTGGGGGGGAGGCGGTGGGCTTCCAGATACTGTTCCCGATCCAACTCCCGTCCCCGACATGCTCACGCAGGGACGCTGCACACGGGGGGGTAGAGATTGGCGCCCGGAGTGCGGCAGGACATCATGCTGTTGCCTCGACAAGGTGTGCGTGCAGGCACTTCCACAGGATATCATTCAACTTGCCGGCATCACGCAGGCGCTTTGCCCGGTCAAGTTCACCAAGCACTTCCGTCGTCTCGAAAATGAGGGCAATTCGTGCTCTATGAAAATGCACGAATTTGACCTCGGCTCCGCTCTCATGGCCACGGGGCTCAGGCCGAGGGGCTATCTGGAATGGAATCTAGAGGACTGGAATAACACAGCTAATCACAGTGATTGGTCATCGGCGATCCGGGACTTCGAAGCGAACCAATTAGCAGATGCGGGGAGTTCAAGCATTCCAGACAACATTCACATGAGTGTGGGCGTGCAGTTCGCCCAGTTTCTGGAGATCAAAAGTGGCTGCCAAGACCCAGGCTGTTTAGACTGTTGCGTCATGCTCTTTGCCAAAGCAGTTGGCAGCGAGGATGCGTCCGAGTGTAGGATTTCCGTAAGGGCGAAATGCGCTCCGTCAGGTAGGCTCGTCTGTGAGCGCCCAAGCGTGAAGACTTGGCCCGGATCTCCATACAAGGATGACTATTTCACTCCGGAGTCGCTGCATGATCAGTTCACTCATGGAAACGAGTGGAAAAGTATGGCCACGACGAAGAAGGCTAATGGCTTGGTTGTTGGAGACTGCGTGTCATGAGCACCAAGTATGGGGCGCTTACAATATGGAGTGATCTAGTATCGAGACGGCTCGCCCTCTCTGTATTGGGATTAGGTGCTGCAGCCTTGGGTTGCTGTCGGTCGGCTCAGCCCGACGAAGTTGCTGCGTCTCAAGCAGACGAGCGAATCGTGCAGGCTGTGTCCATTTCCTTGAAGTCCGTGCACGAGATCGAGCGGATTGAGGCTGTCCGGAGGATCGCGGCCGAGTGCATGGGCGAGGACTTGTTTGGACCTGGGGTATTTCACGCTCTAGGGATTACAGGAGGTGCAAGGCGCTGGGGCGAGCATAGTAGGTCGAGGTTTACAGCCTTGATGCCAATGCTCAAGGCTGCAAGTCAGGATAAGAGTAGGGATGTCAGGGAACAGGTCGCTGTAGTGCTGATGTATGTTGGCGAAATGGGTCTAGCGGATGGGCTGGAGGAGCCAAGGGGCGATGCTGTGGAGGTGCTCTGGAAACTAGCTGGCGATGACGACCCTCGAGTGAGTCTGTGGAGTGCGAGGGCGCTCTATTGCATGGGTGTGAAGGGGCCGGCTGTTGTCTTTGTGAGCGTCCGGCTTCTTGAGCACCCGAGCTCGGAAGTCCGCGCTATGGCCGTCTACAACTTGAATATCATGGGAAGAGACGCGGCAGAAGCCGTGCCCGAGATCGCGAAGAGAGTGTTCGATTCTGATGAGCGCGTACGAATTCAGGCAAGGCAAGCGCTCCGGCAAGTCAAGCCGTAGAAGTATCGGCGCATCAGGAACGCGTGTGGGTAGCTGACGTGGCAGCGGGATAGAGAACGAGGCTGCCGAGACGTAAGCACCTGGTCCACCCACCCGGCCAGTTACATCGACTCCGCGTCCGTTCCGTCTGGCGGCCCCTTCAGCTTGCCGGGGCGCGTCTTGCCGCCGACTTCCACAGCCGCGGCGTGAGCGTCGCAGCGTCCGCGCCCTCGGTGATGCGCTGCAGCACGTCCTTCAAGTGCGCCCAAGGCTCGATCCCGAGCAGGCCGCAGCTGTTCACCAGCGAGTAGATGGTCGCGGCGCGCCGCGCTCCCGCGGCCGACCCCGCAAACATCCAGTTCTTCCGACCCACGGCGACACTTCGCACCTATCGCTCGACTCGGTTGTTGTCGATGTCGAGCTTGCCGTCGTCGAGGTAGCGGACCTGCGTGTCCCACTGCCGCAGCGCGTAGCCGATCGCGTCGCCCATGGGATTCTTGGGCAGGTGGAAGCCCCCCGCGATCAGGCCGTTCTGGCGAATCACTTCGTCGTTGCCAGCACGTCGCAGGGCAGTCGGCACAGCTACCTCTGGGCCTAAGCCGGCGATCGCGACGAAGTCGTGTTCGACTTCACGCTCGGTCGCGGTCGCGAGGGGCTAACTGTCTTCCGCGTCGTCCAGGTAGCTGAGATCCGTGGCCCACTGGCTAGGCGCGTCGCCGATCACGTCGCCCATCTGGCTCTTGGGCAAGTGCTACCGGGCCTCGTTGGGAACTGAGCGACTGGATGCTCCGGCGGCGCGTATTCCAGACCGGCCGCTCACGTCCGCGTCCTTCGCCCCGCTACTGCTTCGCCGCCTCCCAGCGCACTGCGTCCCATTCGCTCAGCCGGTCGATCCAGCCGTCCTTGGGCCGTTGCCGGGTGGCGCGCACGCGGCGCAGGATCTCGGCGGCACGCTGCGCGAGCGCTTCGTCAGAGCGGTTCGTGGCTGCGACCTGGGCGATGGCGACGCCGCCGATGGCCCATTCGTTGAAGCCCGTGCCGTAGGACCACAGCGCGCAATCCGGGTCGCGCTGCTGGGCTGCCGACAGCGGTGCTCCGTCGAACCAGCGCAATGCGGTCGCGACGATGCACTCCTTGTCGTCGAGCAAGAAGCCGTGGCGCACGACGTTGACGGCGATCTCCTCGGCGAGTGTGCGCGCATTCGCATTGCCGGTGAGGCGGTGCACGGCGGCATAACCGACGGCGGCGATCGCATCCTGCCACGGCGTCCAGTAGCGGTGCTTGCCGCCGAGCATGCGCGCATCCGGGTCGTGCACGGACATCGTGCGCACCGCGCCGTCAGGCAGCTCGCGGCCCTTCCATTGCGCGAAGTGCACGAGGTCGGTGCGCTCGTCGATGCGCGCGCGCAGCGCCTCGTCGCCGGTCGCAATGTAGATCCAGCATGCGGCGAGTTGCGTGCGCCCCGCGCCGCGCGGCGCGTCCGAGCCCGACGTCGACTTGTCCTTCGAAGTGGTCTCGCCGGACAGATACAGCTGCGCCTCGTGCATGAGTTCGCGCCGCGCCCAGTGCGCGCCCGTGAGCTGCGCGAACGCGCCGAGGTGGTTGCTGCTCCAGTGTTGGCGGTCCTTGCCGGTCCAACCGTGCGCTTCAAATGGCGGCTCTGGCACGGGCTTGCCGAGGCGATCGGGCGAGACCTCGGGATGCCAATGCGTGCGACCGGACCAGACGATCCATTCGGGGTGGTCCTTGGCGAGCGTCATGGATCCGTCCACCGCAAACATGTGCACGGGGCGACATGCCTCTTGCAGCACGGATGGCTCGCATTCGTGCAAGAAGCTCGGAATGCCCGTCGCTGCGACGATGCTGAGCTTGGTGACGCCGAAGTCCATCTGGTCGCCGGTCTGGCCAGCGTTCTTCGTCGGCCCGAACTCGTAGGCGACGAACGGATCGGGCTGCGGCCGCTCGCTCTGCGAGAACGCGCGGTGACGCTGCGCGAGCACGGATTGCACTGCGTTGCCGCGGAGCCAATCGGGCAACGGGGCCGGCTCGCCGAACGGGCCGAACGCGCCTGTGCCGGTCCACGAAGTCGCGCAGCGCAACGGGCCGAGCACGGCGGCATTGGTGGTTGCATTGCGCGCGGCATCGTCCGTGAGCGCGGGCAGCAGCGAGCCTGTGCGGCGGATGCCTTGGCCGTCGCCAAGGACCTGGTCCTTCAGCAACACGACGCGCGAGCCGGATTCGGTCGTTTGCTGCTGCACGGAGAGGCGGCCCGGATGGCGGAACAGCAGCGCCATGCCGGTCGACTCGATCGCGAGCTCACGCACGAGGCACTGCATCGCAGGCTTCGACGGATCGGAGAAGAACACGGCGAAGTCGACGTAGCTGTGCAGGTCGCCGCGGCCTTGGCTCACGATCATCTCGCACACGAGCCCCGTCGCGTCGAGGCGCGCGCGCCGCAGCGCCACGCGGCGCATCGCATTGTCTTCGAGCCACTCGATCTGCGGCAGTTCGATGCGCGCTGCGCCGAACTCGGTGTCGGCGGTGACGAGGATCGCTCCGCTCGGCGCTGCGAACTCGCCGCTCGGTTGCGGGCCTTTTCCGGGCGCGAGCACGAGGCGAGCTTCCGCCATTGCGCCGACTTCGGCCCGGAACAAGCACAGCGCCTGGCGCAGCGAGCCATCGGGCCAGCGCGCGCCAAACGGCTGCCACGCGGTGGGGCGCGCATCGACGTGCAAGTCCGGCAGGTCCTTCACCGCGCCCATCGCGAACGGCACGACGGCGGCCGCCACTTCACTGCGCGGATGCGGAGCAAGGTTCTGCACGGTGATCGCGCGCGGCAACGGCTGTTGCGCGGGCGGTTCCGCAGATTGCGCGGCAATCGACGCGGCCGCGATGCAGGCTGCGGGAAGGCACAGCAATCGGGCGGCGAACGGCACGAAGGCGCAGACGGCGCGACGGGTCAGGAGCATTTCGCTAGCCTACGCGCCCCTCGTTCGCTCCCCACGACCTTCGCTGTCGAAGGCCCTCGCAACCTAGCCCTCATGCGCGCCTACCCTGCACTCGTCTTCGCGCTCGCGTCGTCCCTTTCTGCGTTGTGTGCCCAGGAGCCGCCAGAGGCGCAGCCCGATGCGCTGGAAGTCCCGATGCTGCAGGCTGCGGCAAAGGAGCTCGATGCGTTCGCGACGCTGTGCTTCAAGAACGGATTCCCGGCGCGCTCGCGCACGCTGTGGCTCGAAGTGATCGCCGAGTGCGATCGCGACGACGCGGTGGCGCGCGAGCAGTTGGGCTATGTCCGCGTCGGCTCCGCGTGGCAACCGAAGCCTGGCTTCGAGTATCCGCAGAAGGACGAACCGAACGTCAAGAACGCCAAGATGCTCGACGGTCGTTGGCAAGCGCTGTGCAAGAAGCTCGGCGACGCGCACCGCGAGACCGCGGCGCAGCTGCAGGCGGCGGGCAAGGCCGATCGCGCGCAGTGGAACTTTCGCCGTGCGCTGCGCTTTCTGCCCACCGATGCGACCGCGCAATCGGGCGTCGGCGCGAAGACTGTCGAAGGCATCACGGGCACCGAACTCGAACTCACGCTGCTGCGCCGCTCGCGCATGATGGATCGCGCGGTTGCGCGCCTCTCCTCGACGCCGTTCGCCGTCGAGAAGACGAACGCAACCGATCCGCGCCTCGACTCCGCTGGCGTGAAGTACGACGCCTACGCGACCGAGAACTTCGTGCTGTTCGGCGACTGGGAACCCGAGGTGATGCACGACGTGGCGCAGTGGTGTGAGCGCGCGCTTGCGTTCTGCAAGGAGTCGTTTGAAGGCAGCGAGCCTTGGGCTGTGCCGCCGGAGATCACGACCAAGATCGCGTTCTTCAAGGACCGCGCGGTATGGGGCCAAGTCGTGAAGGCCAACGCGTCCGCTGTCGGCGACGTCGACTTCGTGCTGCAATACACGTCGGCATGCGGCATCGAGCGCGGCAAGCAAGGCATCTTCGTCTCGGGCCAGCAGGACCCGGCGGTGATGACCGACTACGCGGTGCGCAAGGTCGCAGAGCAATGGTCGATGCTGCGCAAGGACGCGGTGGTCGAAGGCGTCGGTCACGCGATCGTCGGCATGTTCTTCGGCCGCAACCTGATCATGACCGTCGCGGAGCAGAAGAAGGGCGGCACCGTCGCGGGCCGCAACCAGAAGCGCTTCGACTTGCCCGACCTCGAAGTGTGGAAGGAGTTGGCGCGCGACCTCGCGTTCGAGAAGGCGACTGCGCCCGCCGCGCACTTGCCGCTGATCCACGCGTCGCAGTTCTCGAGCGAGGAGCGCATCAAGTCGTGGTCGTTCTGCGACTACTTGCTGCGGCGCGATCCGTCGTTGTTGCTGGCGCTCGACAAGTCAGGCATCGACGCCAAGAACGACTTCGACGCGATGGCGGCGTTCTTGTCGTCGACGAAGCTCGTGCTGCGCGCGGTCGAGGACGATTGGCGCGTGTTCTACACCGGCGATTCCGCGGCGCTGCGCGCGATCCGCGAGCAGACGACGCCGATGGACGCGATCAGCAAGGATGCGCCCGCGTGGATCGAGGAGTTCAACAAGGCGCGCAAGAGCCTCGGCGCGCCCGCGGTCGATTGGTCGGCCGAGTACTCTGGCCCGTGCCGTCAGCACGCGGACTACCTCAAGAAGAACAAGGTCGCGCGCGACGCGGAGAACACGCAGGAAGCGTCGAAGCAGGGATTCTCCAACGCCGGCCGCCTGTTCGCGCAGTCGGCGGTCGTGTGGTCCGGCGACAAGGATCCGAAGAAGGCGATCGCCAACTGGACGATGATGCCGGGCTATCGCGACGCGTTGCTCGATCGCAGCCTGCAGCAGATCGGCGCGTATGCCGATGGCCCGCTCGTCGTGCTCGACGTGCAGCGTGGCCGCGCGCTCGATGGGCGCATCGAGACGGTGATGTATCCGACTCCCGCGCGTCCAGGGCCCAATCAACCCACGGTGTCGCACCCGGCATCGGTGCCCGTCGCGTTGCTCGGCGCAGAAGTCGCGCAATTGCTCGAAGCGAACGGTCGCGGCAAGCAGAAGGAGATCGGCTTCCCGATCAGCATTCACTACTTCGGCGCCGACCAGAGCGATGTCGCGTGCGCCGTCACGGTGGGCGGCAAGCCGGTGGAGGGCAAGCTCGTGCACGCGACGCAAGGCACGCGACGCACCGCGGCGCCGGGCATGTGGGTGTTCTATCCGTATGCGCCGCTGCCGAAGGGATCGACGGTGTCCGTCACGTGGACGCTGAAGGGCAAGGACGAGACGCTCACGTTCTCGGTGGGAGGTTGAGCATGACGACGCATCGCGATCCGTGGTCGATCCAGTTCGCAGCGCTCGCGGCGATCGCCGTGTCGTGCGCGCAGCTCCATGCGCAGCAGGATGCGACGGCGCTCGCCGACAAGGTCGAGAAGGATGTCACCACGGCGCTGCTCGCGCGGGCGGATGCGCTTTCGTCCGTTCAACAACATGGTCGCGCGACGGAGTTGCGGCGCGCGGTGCTGCAAGACTGGTCGCCCGGCGATGAGCGCGCGTTGCCGCCGCTCGGCTTCGTCAAGGTTGGCGACGCGTGGCGCCGCGACGCCAACAAGGCGGTGCCCGATGTCGACCAGAAGGGCGATGCGAAGGCGCTGAAGAAGATCGAGCAAGAGTGGACGAAGACGGAGAAGGACCTCGTCAAGCAACTCGAAGCCGCGGCGAAGGCCCTCGTCGCGGACGGCAAGGCCGAGCGCTCGACGCTGTTCTACAAGCGCGTGCTGTGGTTCCGGCCCAGCGACAAGGCTGCGCTCGCTGCGATCGCTGGCGCCACGTTCGATGGATTCACGGGCACGCCGTCGGAGCTCGCGATGCTGCGTCGCGGTCGCGCGTTTGCGCAGGCGGTCGAGTTCTTGCGCGCATACGAGCCCGAGGTGACTCCGCTGCAGGAGCCCAACGAGTTGCTGCAGAAGGCTGGTGTCGCGCACGCTGGATTGCGCACCGCGCACTTCCGCGTCTACGGCGCGATCGCTCCGGAGAAGCTCCGGCTCGCGGCGATGACTGCGGAGCGCGCGTGGCTGTTGTCGCGGCTGTTGTTGGCCAACGCCAACGGTGAGCGGTTCGAGCCGAGGAAGCGCTACGACATCGTCTGGACCGCCGAGCGTTCGGCCTACAAGAAGATCCTCGACGCCGCGAAGAGCGAGTTCACGCCAGAGCGACTTCGCTTCCTGCAAGAGGATGTCGACCTCGCGTTCGTCCAAGTCGGCTCCGAGCACCAGCGGCTCTACACCGTTGCGCAGGGCACTGGCGACGACTTCTTGCAAGACGTCACCGCGCGCGGCGTCGTGCAGGATGCGGCCGGCATCGACCTGCACGGGCTTTGGGAAGGAGTGGGGCACGCCACCGTTGGCGTGTTGTTCGATCGGACGCTGTCGTTCTTCGTCGAGCAACCGCAAGGCAACACCGTCACGAGCTGGAAGCCGAAGCCGCTGATGCCCGACATGGAGAGTTGGCGCCTGATCGCCGCCGAGAGCGCGTGGGCCAAGAATGACACGCCGACTGCGCGGCTCGTGCTGCTGCAAGGCGACAAGCTCAGCAACGAAGAGCGCGTCAAGGCTTGGGCGATGTGCGACTTCATGATGCGCACGGACCCAGGGCTCTTGCTCGATCTCGCCGCGTGCAAGACCACGGAAGTGCGCGATCCCGACGCGGTCATGGCCGCGTTCGAGAAGCGCACGGGGCGCACGTTGCTGTCGATCGACGACGCGTGGCGGAGCTATTGGGGCTCAGGCCAGGCGCTGCGCAAAGCGATGGCACAGCCGCCTTCGGGCAAGAAGGAAGAGGTGCAGGACGCGCGGCTCCTCGCGCAGGCGATCTTGCGCGCCCGCGCTCGCGCCGATGCGTGCCCCGGCGGGTTCGTGCTCGCGAACTCTGCCGAGTCGCAGTCGGTGCATGCCTACTTCGTCGCGAAGGAGAAGTGGGAGCAAGAGCAGAAGCGCGCGAAGGCCGCCGCGAAGGGCGCGCCGTTGCCGCCGTCGCAGCCGCCTGTTCCGCCGTCGGCGATCGGCGCAACGGTCGCGGTGCACGAGGGAACGGATGCCGACGCCGCGGTGCGCGCGTGGCTCGGCGATCCCGCGCTGCGCGACTTCCTGCTCGACCCGGGCCGCTCGATGTGGGCGGTCGGCAAGGGCAAGCACGCGTGCGTGCTCGAACTGTTCCATCCGGTGGAGCCGCTGAAGCGCGGAACTCCCATCGTCTGGCCGGTGGATGGCGCGAAGGGGATCCCGTCTGCGCACGCGGGCGCGGGCATGCCCGTGTCGCTGCACTTCCACCGCGACGTCGATCTGGGGCTCTTGCAGCAGGTCTCGTGCGTGGTGCGCGCCGGCGGCCAACAAGTGACGGGCTCGCTCGTCGTGCTGCAGGGCGAAGCGGCGCGTGGCGCGCGCGGCTGCGTCGCATTCGTGCCGACGTCGCCGTTGCCTGCTGGCGAATGCGAAGTCGCGTGGTCCGTCCCGTTGCAGTTGATCGGCGGCAAGGGCGCCACTCAGCCCAAGGCGCGCTTCGTCGTCGAGTGAGGCAAGCGCGGCGCTGCCGCCGCGGTCAGCTCTTGCTCGGCGCTGCGCTGTCCTTCTTCGTCGCGTCCTTCTCGATGCGGCGAACCGGGATCTGCACTTCGAAGTAGCGGCGCTCGTCGCGCACGCTCGGGCTGTTGTAGTTCATCAGCCGCATCGACCCCGCGGCTTCGTATTCGCTCGCGTGCTGCGACAGCCAGTGCAGCAAGCGTTCGTGCATGTCGGCGACGCGATCCTTGCGCTCGTAGCCACGCGCGCCGACGGACAGCGCCGTCATCTTGGGGACGTCGACGACTTCGACCTTGCCATCTGCGCCTGCGGAGCCGATCGCCGGATCGCCGTAGAGGAACGCCATGCTCTGCTCGCGCGGCTGATCCGACGACTCGTCGTAGTCGACCTGCACCGGCGAGGTCATCGCGATCTCGTTCTTCTTGATGTGGTTGAACAGCATCCAGAACGAGCCCATCGAACCCGCGCCCTTCATCGGCGCGCGCACCATCCGGTAGGCCGGGTAGTCGCGCAGTTCCAACTCGTCGAGCGCCGCGAACTCTTGGAAGCCCTTGGGCAGGTCCGCTTCCTTCACGGGTGCGAAGGCGAGGTCGGACGCCAATTCTGCGAGCGCAAGACGCAGCGAGTCGGCTGCCTTCGCCGGTCCCGCTTGCTGCTCCTTCTTGGCCGAGTCCTCGATCGCGAGCGACGCGCGCAACTGCGCGCGCGACGAGTCGGGCAGTTGGGCCATCGCCTCGGCGCACAGCACGCGAAGGTCCGCGAGACGGCGCTTCGCCGCAGCGTCGTCATCGGCGACCTTCTTCTGCTTGTCGGCCAAAAGGCCTGCCGCCAGCGTTGCTTCCGCCTGCTTGCGCATCACCGTGTCGCCGTCTTGCACGAGGCGCTCGGCCGCGCGCGGCGCCTCCGATTGCGATGGCAGCGATGCCGCGAGCAGCGCGGCGAGAGGGAACACGGTGAGGCAGAAACGCATGCGCGGCCCTTCGCCGGGGGTGCCCCGTTGGATGCGCGGGCGCGCTCGCCTTTGCATTCCCTCGGCCTATGCTGCGCCGTCCGCCATGGCAGACCCGATTCTCAAGGACCTCAACGAGCAGCAGCAGGAAGCCGTCATGCACGGCACGGGGCCCCTCATGGTGCTGGCCGGCGCCGGCTCGGGAAAGACGCGCGTCGTGACGCGCCGCATCGCGCGACTGTTGCGGGACGGCGTGTATGGCAGCCAGATCCTGGCGATGACCTTCACGAACAAGGCCGCGGGCGAGATGGCGCACCGCGTGCAGGACATCGGCGGTCCGTTCGTGCGCATCGCGACGTTCCACTCGGCATGCGCGCGCTTCCTCCGCGCCGACGCGCATCTGCTCGGCTACCCCGAGCACTTCACGATCTACGACACCTACGACCGCGACGCTGCGATCCGGTCGCTGCTCGAAGACCTCGGCCTCGATGGCGCGAAGGTCAAGCCCAGCGCTGTCGGTTCGTTGATCTCGAAGCTCAAGAACACCGGGCTGTCGCCGCAGGACCTCGCGACCGGCAGCAACGATGCCGCGCGCATCGTCGAGAAGGTGTGGGGGCCATACCACGAGCGCATGAAGCAGCTCGGAGCGATGGACTTCGACGACTTGCTGCTCAACTTCCTTCAGCTGCTGAAGGAGCACCCCAGCGTCGCCGAGCAATACCGCGAACGCTTCCCGTGGGTGCTCGTCGACGAGTTCCAGGACACCAACCGCGTGCAGTACGACCTGCTGCGCCAGCTTGCGCCGACCGATGGCAACGTCTGCGTCGTCGGCGACCCGGACCAATCGATCTATGGCTTCCGCGGCGCGGAGATCCGCAACATCCTCGACTTCGAGAACGACTACGAGAACACGAAGGTCGTGCGCCTCGAGCAGAACTACCGCAGCAGCGCGGTGATCTTGCGCGCGGCTGAGTCGGTGATCGCGCACAACAAGCTGCGCAAGGACAAGCGGCTTCGCACCGACAACGAAGAAGGCCAGCCGCTGCTCGTGTTCCGCGCGCAAGGCTCGACCGAAGAAGCCCAAGCGATTGCCGATCGCATCCAAGGGCTGCGCGGCGAGGACGTCGAACTCAACCAGGTCGCGGTGTTCTATCGCACGCACTGGCTGTCGCGCGGCATCGAGCAAGCGCTGAAGGACCGCGGCATCCCA
>CAIYFF010000521.1 GCA_903925435.1 uncultured Planctomycetota bacterium
AGGCTCAACTGCCACAGATCGTCGAAGTCGTCTTCGTCGAGGATGGTCGGCGTCACGAAGAAGTAGAGGTTCGTCTTGTTCTGCGTGTCGTCGCTGCTGCGGAACAGGAAGCCGATCAGCGGCAGGTCCTTGAGGAACGGGATGCCGCGCTCGTTGTGCGACTCTTGATCGTCGATGACGCCGCCGAGCACCATCGTGTCGCCGCTCGGCATCGTGACCTGCGTTTCGATCGTGCGGCGAACGACGATGCCGCCGCCGGTCGGCGAGTTGGGGTCGAACGCGCCGATGAAGCGCGAAACCTCGAGGCTGATGTTGAGGCGCAGGTAGTTGTTCTTGCTGATCGTCGGCGAGATATCGAGCGTGATACCTGCGTTGCGCGGCGTGCCGACGCCGGACTGCGTCGTGGCGTTGCCTTGGTTCTGCGTCAGCGTCGGGCGCTCTTCTTCCGTCGTCACCGTTGCCGGCGAGTTGTTGTTCACCAGCACGCTCGGCATCGACAGGATGTTCGCGCGGTCGTCGGTCGACAGCATGTTGAGGAGCAACGGCACTGCGAAGTCGCCGCCGCTGATGATGCCGCCCGTGACGCCCTGCAGCGGGTTGTCGAAGTCGGGCAGGCGCGTGTCCGGGATGCCGTCGTCGTCCTGGTCCGTGAACGTCGACAGGCCGAAGTTCGAGAAGCCGAAACCGCGCGTGAAGTCGCCGTTCTCCTTGAGGTCGATCAGGCCGAGTTCGACGCCGAAGCGATCGAGGTCGCCCGTGGTCAATTCGACGAGCGCGCATTCGATGAGCACTTGCGGCTGACGCTTATCGAGTTCGTCGATGAGGCCGACGATCTGCTTGTACTTCGTTGCTGCAGCGGAGATCAGCAGGCTGTTGCTCTCCTTGTGCACGCGGATGACGGTCGGGCGCGGACGGCGCGTCGCACCGGCGCCGGGCGCGCCAGCCTGCGCTTGCTGATCGGCGCGCTGGTCTTCGGCGACGAACTCGTTGAGCGTGCGTTGCAGGTCCTCGGCGAGCACGTTCTTGAGCGGGATCACCGACGCTTGGCCATCGAATGGCTCCGGCGGCACGTCGAGCCGGGCGATCAGTTCGAGCGCCTCGCGGACTTGTTCGCTCGTGCCCGAGAGCACCAGCGCCTTCAGCGCTGGATTGACGACGACCTTCATCTGGCTCTGGCCGCCGGCTTGGAGCGGCGCGCCCGAAGCGCCCGCTTGTCCGGACTCCGCGAGCGCTTGCTGACGCTGGCGCGCGCGCTGGTCGAGGATCTCCGTGATGATCGGCTCCAGCTCTTCCGGCGCCGCGTGCTCGAGCTCTTGAACTTGCGTGACGAGTTGCGGCGTGTCGATCGGCTTGTCGACGAGTTGCAGCAACTTCACTGCGTCGTAGACCTGCGGGCCGAAGCCCTGCAGCAGCAGCGACGAGTTGTTGCCGGCAGTGCCGAACAGCAGGCTCGACGCGCCCGCCGCGGCGCCAGCTTGCGCGAAGAACGGGCGCAGCGCGTTTTGCGCGATGTTCGCGTTGATGTTCTTCAGCTGGATCGTCGTCATGATCGGGACGCCGGTCTGGCTCCGATACTCTTCGATCGAGTCCAGCGAGACGTAGCGAGCGCTGCTGTTGACGTCGCGCGCGCGCTGGCCGGTCATCGAGACGATCTCCAGCAGCTCCTGGTCGCCGGTGCCGCGAGGCAGCAGCGCGAAGCCCTTGATGTAGAGCATCGTCTGGAAGAAGCCGAAGAACTCGGTGAGGAACGTCTTGCGGTTGAAGCGGAACGTGCCGAGGAAGCTCACGCGCGTGCCGCTCGGGCTTTGCTGCAACTCGCCTTCGTTGACGAAGAAGCGCTTGCCCGTCATCTCCTGCGCCCACTTCACGAACTCCTTGAGCTCCATGCCCGAGGTCTCGCTCATGGAGAAGACGATCTTGTCGCCCTGCACTTCCATGCGCGGCTTGGCGCCAGGTTCCTGGCCCTGCGCGCCCGCACCCGCTTGGCCTTGCGCACCCGCGCCGACTTGGTTCACGGGCGGCGTCTGCGCTTCGGCGCAAAGGCTCAGCGCTGCGGCCATCGCGGGCGCCATCGCGCACATCGCAACTCGCCGGACGGCGGCGGACACGGCAGCGGTCAAGGCAACGGCATGGGCGCGCGACGGGCGGCGGATCGATTCGGACATCGGCTTGGTTTCCTGCTGCATGGGCCGGAGGCGAGACCGCGATGGTCTGGTTCCCTCCGACATGGGGTCGTGCGTTTTTATTTCGCTTGAGAGTCGCAAGGAAGCGCGAACTCTCGGTTTCGGACTTTGCGGTTGCGCGCCTAGAGGTCGCGGCTTTGATGTCCGCCCGCCAGTGCGAAGGTGACTTCGCACGCAGGCCCGATGCGCGCATGAAGCTGTCCGAACTCATCGTGCAGGACCTCGTCGAGGTGCCGCTGCGAGCCGCCGACAAGTGGCAAGCGCTTTCGCTCATCGCGCGCGTGCCGCAGCGTGCCGGTCGATGCGCAGAGTCGATGGTCGCAACCATCGAGCAGGCGCTCGTCGCTCGCGAGCGCAGCATGTCGACTGGCATGGAGCACGGGATCGCGATCCCGCATGCGGCGGTCGATGGCTTGGACGAACTGATCGCGGTGCTCGCGCTCGCGCCGGACGGCATCCCGTTCGAGGCAGTCGACAAGAAGCCTGCCCAGATCCTCGTCGCGCTGATCTATCCGCGGCACAAGAAGCTGACGCACATCAAGACGCTGGCCGAGATCGCGCGCATGCTGGCGCGGGCCGATGTGCGGCAACGGCTGCTGGAGTGCAAGGAGCCGGGGGCCGTGATCGCGACGCTGCGTGAGTTGGACGGGGTCGCCTGAGGAGGCGGCGGCGGCGGCGGTAGAGTGGTGGGGTGGTTGCTGCGCTGCTTGTCGTAAGCGGCGATCCAGGAAGGTCTTGCAGATCGCGCACAGACTTCCCCGCCTAGCTGCACAACGGAGTGTGCTTTGCCGTTTTGCGGCGGGCGGAGCTGTCTTCGCCCTGGGTGAGAGTCGCGCATAGCCACCAGTTTTTGGGGCAGGCCACTCCGTTCATCAGCAGGGGGTGGATGCGGTCTGGCGGTGCGGGTGGGGGTTCGCAAGTCCTTCTCTAGTTCTATGTTGTG
>CAIYFF010000522.1 GCA_903925435.1 uncultured Planctomycetota bacterium
CGGCGCCGGAGCGATTGCGCGACGGCGATCTCGCACTCGACGGCAGGGCCGACGTCTACAGCCTTGGCGCCACGCTCTATGAGGCGATCTCGATGGCGCCGCCGTATCAGGGCCGCAGCTCGCCAGAGATCCTTCGTCGCATCGAGAGCGGCGCGGTGCTGCCGCTGCGCAAGCGCGCCCCGTTCGTGTCGCGCGACCTGCAGACGGTGATTCACACCGCGATGGAGACCGACCCGGCGCGCCGCTACGCAACCGCAACCGAGTTCGCCGACGACCTCGAACGATTGCTCGCGCTGCAACCCATCCACGCACGGCCGCGCGGACTCGCGCGCAAAGCAGCGATGTATGTCCGTCGCCATCGCAAGTCGCTCGTTGCGGCGTTTGCAGGCGCATTGTTCGTCGTGGCCGGGCTGTGGCCGGTGTTCGACGCGGTGCAAGCGTCTGCAGCGGCGCGCGACGAAGGCCATCGCATGCTGATCGCGGCGCGGCAACGCATGCTCGAACCGGATTGCATCGACTTCTCGGCGGGACTGCGGCGCGGGTCCGCGAGTGGCCCCGATGTCGCGACGCAGGCCGAGGCGCTCGCGTCGGTGCGCGCCGACTACGACCGCGCGCTGAGCCTTCTCGAAGCCGATCCGCTCGCCACCGTCGAACGCGCGGCAATCGAGACTGCGTGGTATCTGCGCACAGCGGAGGTCTCGCGCCGCGAGCACGCCGAAGCGGCTCTACAGGATCCGCGCTACACGACCGCAACCCGCGACCTCCCAGCCGCCGCAAAGGAGCTTGCCGCAGCATTGCTTGCAGGCCGGGCCGATGCGCAGCGCGTGAGCGAGACGCAGAAGTCGGCCACTCCGCTCGAGCGCTTTGCCACCGGATTGCTCGCGGCGCTGTGTGGCGAGCCCGCGTTGTGCGACGCCGCGTGGCGCGGCCTCGACCAGGATGGCTTCGAGCATCCCTTGCTCGACGCGGGCCTCGGCCTGCTTGCGGCCGCCGACGGCGACCAGCAGCGCGCCTATCCGCGCTTGTTCCACGCGATGCGAACCTTTGCGTCGTCGCGATCGCTGCAGTTCGAGCTCGCGGATGCGGCGCTCGCAAACGGCGACGCGCTGCCTGCGCAGCGATGGCTGCAGCAGCACAGCGCCAACGACGAAGCAAGCCGCAGCGCACGCGAGTTGCGCCTTCGCGGCGACCTCTCGCTCGCCGGCGGCAACCGCAAGGAAGCAGAGGACGCGTTCCGGCAACTCGTCACGCGCTGGCCCGCGGATCGCGATGGGCGTCATCGCCTCGCGCTGCTGGCCATCGAGCGCGGAGACCTGCAACGCGCGCGCGCGCACCTCGAACTGCTGCTGCAGATTCATCCCCACCATGCGGCCGCGCGCCTCGACCTCGCACGCATCGCGATCCGCGAAGACGACCGCGCGCGGTATCTGGAGCAAGCGCACAAGGCGTATGCGCAGCCCGACACCGAGCACGAGTCGCGCGGCTCGCGCCGCGATCGCGCGGAGACGCTCCGCATCGGTGGATTCGTGGCCCTGGCAAATGAAGTCGACGGCGAAGCCGCGAGCGTCGACCTGCGGCGCGCGACTCCGCCTGCGAGCCTGTTCTCGACGGCTGCCGAAGTGCGTCGAGCCGAAGCGCTGCTGCGGATCGCCGCCGCCTACGAACGCGGTCGACGCGCAGCCCAGTTGCGCGACATCCGAACGCTCGAGCAGCGAACGGACGGAGCGCTGGCCGCCGCGACGCAGTATCCGGGCCTCGTGCTCGCGTTGCCCAATGCAGCGAAGGCGACGCTCTCGCTGATCGCGCTCGCGATGCGGCATCCAGACCTCCAAACGATCGGCGCCGACGCGCTCTTGCCGTTCCAACAGAGCCTCGGCGACCCGCTCCACACCTTCCAACTGAAGCTGGTCGTGCCGCTCGTCCCCGCGGACCCTCGCATCATGCTGCCCTCCGCGATGACGACGCTGGGACCTGCGGACGGCAGCGAAGAACTGCTGATCGCGGTCACGCCGAACAGCGATGCCGGCGACGCTGGCCGCATCACGGCACACGCAGTCGGCGACGGCCGTTTGCTGTGCGCGATCGAAGCGCCGCGGCCGGAGTTGATCTTCGGCTACTCGCTGTGCGACCTCGGCGACATCGACCGCGACGGCGTGCACGACTTCGCAGTTGGCGCACCGTTGCGTCGGCGCGGCGGAGCAACTTCCGGGTCGGTGTTCGTCTATTCGGGCAAGGACAAGAGCCTCATCTTCGAACTCACCGGCGACGGGATCGGCTTTGGCGTTGCGCTTGCCAACCTCGGCGATGTCGACCAAGACGGAGTGCCGGACCTCGCCGTGGGCACATCGCCAGAAATCACGAACAGCGCTGCGCAGGGTGCAGTCACCATCCACTCCGGTGCGAGCGGCGCGGTGTTGCTGCAGATCCGCGGCGATCGCGCGGGCGTCTGGTTTGGCGCAGCGATCGCGCCTGCGGACGACATCGACGGCGACGGTTGCCAGGACGTTTTGATCGGCGGCAACCTTGGCGGCGCGCCCGGCCTCGTGCGCGTGCATTCGAGCAGAACGGGACTGCCTTGCGTCGTGCTCGAAGACGACTCCGACTCGCTCGACTTCGGGCGAAGCGTCGCGCAGTGGTTCGACATCGACGGCGATGGCGTGCGCGAACTCGCGGTCGCAGCACCGGGGCTGTCGCGCGGCCGCGGCGCCGACCGCGGCCGCGTGTTCGTGCACAACGGGCGGACCGGCGCGCGCATCGCGGCGCTGCAAGGAGACCAACCGGGCGATCTGTTCGGCTTCTCGATCGCGCCGCTGCCCAACTACACGCGCCGCGGTGCGCGCACGTTCGCAATCAGCGCCATACGCCAAGGCCTGAGCGGCAGCGGCTACGTTCGCACGTTCGATGCGCAGGCCCTGACGCCGATCCAGACGTGGTTCTTGCCGAGCGGCTGGGGTCCGGTGGGACTGCGCCTTGCCGAAGTGAGCGGATCGAGCCGTGAACGCGCGCCTGCAGTGGCGGCCGCGGCGATGCGGCCCGAGGGGTTCAGCGTCGTGGAGCTGCGCCACGATCCGCAATCGCCGCGCTAACGATCCACGACTTCACGACTTCACGACTTCACGAACCAGGCAACCACACTTCGCCGTTGCCGACATGAACGCAGCGACCGCCGACCTGCACGCGGCGCACGACGCCGTTCGACGCCGCGATGCGCGCCGTCACCTTGCCGGGCCTGCCCACTTCTTGGCCCTGCTCGATCTGCACGACCGCCTCGGGCGCCGCGAGCAACACTCCCTCACCGACGAGATACGACGCGATGCAGCCGATCGCGGAGCCCGTGACGGGATCCTCGCCCGGCGTCACCTTGCCCCACCACACGTGGCGCGTGCGCACTGCGCAATCGGGATCGCCGCTGTCGAGCGTGAACGCATGCCAGAGGTCCGTGCCGACGCGATTCGCAAGATCAGCGCAGCGGCCGAAGTCCGCGCGCACCGACGCGAGCGCGCGCGCATCGCGCACGGGCACGAGCATCCACGGGATTCCGGTGTCGACGACGCGCGCCGTCAGCAGGTCGAGGTCGATCGCGTCGACCGGCAGCGACAACGCAGCGGCGAGCGCATGCGCGTCCGCGAACGCTTGCCCGAACTTCGGCGGCTGCTGCGTCATGAACACGGTCTCGACCTTGCCGTCCTTCACGTCGATCTCGACGGGCAGCACGCCTGCGCCGAGCTCGAACAGCACTTCGTTGCGGCCCTCGTGCACCTCGATGCCGCCGTTCTGGGCGAGCGCGAACGCAGCGCCAACCACGGGATGGCCCGCGAGCGGCAGTTCGCGATCGATCGTGAAGATGCGCAAGCGCGCGATCGCCTTGGGCTTCGTCGGCGGCAGCACGAACACCGTCTCGCTGAGGTTCATCTCGCGCGCGAGCGCCTGCATCTCCTCGGGCTGCATGCGCTGCGCAGTCGGGAACACCGCGAGTGGATTGCCACCGAACGGGCGGTCGGTGAACACGTCGATGCGGTGGTAGCGATAGGCGCGCATTGACCCATCATCGGAATCCGGCGGACAAGATCGCCAGTCTTGTCCGTCCTCATCCGGGAACTCCTTCCTCGAGTCAGGGCCGCTGTGCCAAAACGCCGATACCGCCGAGCATGCAGGCAGGTGGCGGATCCAACGGAACGATCGGACGGCAATACGCCGCGTGGCCGTATCCGCAGGTCTCGCTGCTCGCCAACGTCGACAGCACGCACCCGTGGCAGCTGCATTGCGACGCAATCTGGGATCGCTGCGGCTCGGGCAAGGCGCCGTCGCGGCCGCGCATCTGGATCGCGGGCTGCGGCACGTTCCAGCCCTATGTGTTCTCGGTCGCCAATCCGCGCGCAGAGATCGTCGCCACCGACCTCAGTGAGCCAAGCCTCAAAATCGCGAAGAAGCGCTGCCAGATCCATCGCGCGCGCAACGTCGCGTTCCAAAGATGTGACCTCGAAGACGAGTCGACGTGGCCCGACGGCGAGTTCGACCTGATCGAGTGCTACGGCGTGCTGATGAACCTGCGCGATCCGCAGCGCGCGCTCGCTGCGTTGCGCAATCGGCTGTCGCCGCGCGGCGTGCTGCGGCTCATGGTGTATCCGCAGTTCTCTCGCACGCGCGTGTTCCAACTGCAGCGCGTGGCAAAGCTCTGCGGCTTCCATGCCGGAGATCGGACGCACCCCAGTCGGTTCCGCGCGCTGGTGAAGGCGCTGCCCAAATCGCATCCGCTGCGCTTTGCGTTGACGAGCTACGCGGACAGCAAG
>CAIYFF010000523.1 GCA_903925435.1 uncultured Planctomycetota bacterium
CGGAGAGGGCGCGCGACAGTTGCCCGAGCGCGCGGCCGACGGAGCGCAGCAACGCTGGCTTCAAGGGCGCGACGTCGGCGAATGCGCGACCCGGCAGGAACGTCGTCGCGAACACGCTTCGCGATTGGCTGTCGTGCTCGATGCGCGCCGTCGCGTGGCCCTGCTTCGTGCGCACAAGGCGCGGCAACAGCGACGCACACCCATGTTGCGCCGCGTGTAGGAGCGCGGACGTCTGCAACTCTGCGAGCGCGTGCGGCCACGGCGCAGGCAGCGCCTTGAGCATCCAACGCTGACCTGCGTTGCGCATCTCGACGTTGCATGCCTCTTCGCCCGCATGCGACACGAGTTCGCCGTCGGCTCCGTAGCAGTCGCGCAAGAATGCGCGCACCGTCGCGTGGTCGATCGATCCTGGCTGCGTCATGTGCGTTGGATAGCGTTCGCCTCGCTCGTGCGCGAGCGCGCGAGTCAGCGCATGCCGACCACTGCGCTGCGCATCGCGCGCAGCTCGAGGTCCGCGGTCGCGTGCGCACGCCGCGCGATGCTGGAGCCAAGCTCGAAGGCTTGGTCGGCAGGCAATCGCAGTTCTGCCGCGAGCACGTCGGTGATCTCGAACGGCGATGCGAACAGGACCAGATGCGTGCCGAGCAGCGTTTCGGCGCGGCGCAGACCCTGCGAACGGAGGCTGGCGGCGAGTTCGTCGGCGTCGGGGCCGGTCCAGTGTTGGGCCAGGAAGTCGGCGCACGGCAGGCGGGCGTCGCGCGCCGCCTCCAGCACGTCGGGCATCGGGACGGGCGCGGGCAAGTCCACGACGAAGCGGCCGCCTGGGCGCAGGTTGGCAGCAATAAACTCCGCCCAGACCGCGGCTTCGCGCGGCGGTGGCGCAAACGGCAGCGCGAGCACGGCGTCGAACGAACCGACGCGGAATCCCTGCTGGACGTCGGCCAGCGCCACGGTCGCATCCGGCAGCGCCCGCGCGATCGCATCTGCGGCTGCGCGGCGGGGTTCGATCACCGTGAGGCTGCCGTTGCGGCCGAGGGCTGTGCGCACGGCGACCGCGACCTCGTCGCTCCCGGGCAGGCACAGCAGCAGCCGTTCGCCACGCCGGAGGTCGAGGGCTTGCAGCGCGCGCGGCAGCCAGGGCGGTTCGTGGGACAGCATGAGTCGGGGGATGGTAGCCACAACGGCGCAAACCGGGCGTGCGCATCGCCTGCGCTCGGCCGCAGTTCGCAGCGGTTGGGCCGACGCCTGTGCGCCATTCCTGGTATGGGGCGGCCGTTCTGCCCCAATCTGCGGCAGAGTTGGCGTTGCGCGTCCCCTGCTCCCCGGTATGGTGCCCCCTCGCTCGCGGAGCCGGATTGGTCCCCGGCTAGATGCTGCGCGCGAAGGTCTCGGAGGCTACTCCCATGTGTCTGCATCCTGTGCTCGGTCGTGCCATTCCTGTTCTCTCCGTCGTGTTCGCGGGAGCTTTGCTCGCGCAGGACGCGCCGCAGTCCTCGCCGTCGACTCCGTTGACGCCAGCGCCTGCGGTCCCCGCGGAGCAGCAAGCTTCGACTCCGTCAGCTCCCGCTGCCACGCCCGTTGTCACGCCCGCGCCTGCCGCGGCCGTCACGCAGGGCAGCCCGATGGCGAGCGTCATTGCTGCGAGCGCTTCGCTGCGCGTGTGGCCGACGGCCAACTCGCCGGTCTACGAAGGATCGCTCAGCAAGGACGCGGTTGTGCGCGTCGGTCGCAGTGACGCAGGCTTCCGCGAAGTGCTGCTGCCGATCGGCCCGATTGGCTACGTGCACAAGAACTTCGCCAACGAGCCGACGGCCGAGGGCAAGGTCGCGATCAAGAGCAAGAGCGTCGCGTTCCGCTATCGCCCGAAGTCGGGTGAGGCTCCGGTCTCCACGCTCGTCGAAGGCGCGGAGTTGTGGGTCGTCGGCGAGCAGGACGACTGGTGGAAGGTGCGCAACGCTGGCTCGTCGTGCTGGGTGCTGGAGACCGAGATCCAGGTCTTCGACAACCCGCCGGAGACGATGACGCTCGCGCACGCCGAGTTCGAGAAGACGCAGAAGGGCGAAGTCGGCGCGCGCATCGAATCGATCGCGAAGGCTGCTGAGGCTCTCAAGATCCGTGCGGAGCGCCGCGAGAAGCTCGCCGCGATCCAGATGGACTTCAGCAAGGAGCTCAAGAAGTCGCCGCGCGAGCAGAAGTTCGAGGGCATCGCCGCCGCGACGGACGAGTTGCTGGCGCAAGTGCAAGGCGATGCCGAGCTGAAGCCGATGGCCGAAGAGTTGAAGCGCCGCGTTGGTGCGCAACAGTGGGTCGTCGAAGCGACGGCGGCGCGCGATGCGCAGCCGAAGCCGGTGGAAGGCGTGCGGGATGTTCCGCCGGTGATCGTGCCGGACGCGCTCGATCGCTTCCAAGCGGTTGGGTTCTTGCGCTGGACGAAGGGCTTCACCGGCCCGGGCCGCTACATCGTCGAGAAGGGTGGCAAGCAGTTGTTCGAGGTCACGTGCCAGAGCGGCCGCTACGACCTCAGCCTGTTCGTCGATTGCGAAGTCGGCCTGATCGGCGCGAGCCGTCGCCCCAACTTCGAGAGCCTGCGCGTGCTCGACGTCGAGAAGGTCGAGGTTCTCGCTCCGCGTCAGTGAGCGACTGGCCGACGGCGCGCGCTGTCGGCCCCATGGCACCGCGCCCGCTGCGCATTCGCGGCGGGCATGCAGGCGGCCCGCGGCAACGGCCGAAAACGGAAGGCGAACTTCCGTGGCCACCGCACTCAAGACCTTGCGAGCAACTGCTCGCCGCCGCCCATGGCTTGCCCTTGTTGCAGGCGCGTGCGCTTTGGTCTTCTGCGAACCGCTCGCCGCGCAGCATCCAGCCCCGATGGGGGAGTCGGATCCGCTCGATGCATTGGTGCGCGCTGGCGAACGCGCGCTCGAGGTCGAGGATCCCGTTGTCTCGTGGCGAGCGTTCCAGGATGCGTTGCTCGCATCGCCCGTGCACGAGGAAGCGCGCATCGGCCTTGGCCGCGCGCATCTGCTGCTTGGTCGCGCGAAGATCGCGCTCGCCTATGCAGAACAGGCGCTGACGACGGATGCGTTGTCGGAGCCCGCGATGACGCTGGCGGTGCGCGCGCGCATTCGTGCTCGCATGTTCGACCTCGCGACGGTGACGGCGGAAGAATACGTGGCCCGCATCGCGGAGCCCGGCGCACCGTTGCTCGCGGCGCAAGCTTCGTCGTTGTTTCGTGTGCAGCGCACCGACGACGCGGCGCGCATCTATCGCGATGTGATCGCCCGAGATCCGTTGCATGCGGAAGCGCACCTTCGCCTCGGGTCAGGCTTGTCTGCGCCGCGCGAAGTTTCGATCGGCGCATCGCTGCGGATCGCCGTTGCGTGCATGCAACGCGGCGAGTTGGAGCCGGCGATCCGTTGTCTCGCCGACGAGGTCGCGCGCGATGCGGACAATCCCGTCGCGCATCGATTGCTCGGCGAAGCGCTGCTGCAGCAGCGAGCGTTTGCGAGCATGGCGCTGCGCGACGAGTCGTTCTCGCGATTGCGCTCGGCGTTGGAGATGCCCGATCTGCGCGATGTGCCGATCGCAGAGTTCTTGCCTGCGTATGCGACGCTGTCAGGCGAACGCAAGGCTGTCGTCGACCGCGCGATGACGCTGTTTGGCAGCCGCCTCGCGCGCATGCTCGTGATCGGCGGTCGCCACGACTTGTTGCTCGAACTCGACCGCACGACCGACGCGGACTCGCGCGCGATGCTGCGCGGCAAGCGCACGTTCGACGGGCGCGTGTGGGATGACGTGCGCGGCATCGGCGGGCTCACGGCTGCGACGGGCATCGAGGCGCTCGACGACGCTGCGCAGTTTGGCTTCGACACGCTCGTGCACGAGATCGCCCATCAGGTGCACTACTACGCGCTGAAGCAGGTGGACCAAGCGCGCATCCGCGAGCTCTACCAGGAAGCGCGCGAGCACGGTCGCTTCCTCGACTACTACGCGGCGACCAACGAGGCGGAATACTTCGGGCAGGGCGTCGAGGCGTTTGCGAGCCTCGGCAAGCGGCCTGGCGGCGAGACGACGCACGGGCACACGCGGTTTGAGTTGCTGCGAGTCGACAAGCCGCTGCACGACTTCGTCGCGCGCATCGTCGACCGCGATCCACTCGACGGGCCGCGGCGAGGCGAGTTGCTTCAGGCTGCGGTGGATGTCGCGCTGCGGTGCGGGCGGCCCGAGGACGCGGTCGTTGCTGCGGGGATGTTGCCCGAGGGGTCGATGCGCACGGCTACGTTGCTGCGCGCCGAGGCTGCGCTGCGCGTCGCTACCGCGTGGTGACGGAGTTCCGCTTCGCGGCGGAGGCGAGCGCGGCGAGGAACTTCACGAACTCGCGTTCGGCAAGCTCGAGTCGCGCGGTGGGCGATGACGCGACGCGCGGTTGCGCCGTCTTGCGCAACAACGGGAAGCCTGCGAGCTCCGGTTCTGGCGTCCCGCTCACGCGATGGCAGAGCGTGCACTGCGCGCCGATGGTCGTGTGCTTCAGCGAGCCGTAGTCGCGGAACAGGACCTGGTCTTCGTCGTCGAATTCGCGGAAGTCGCGCAGCGTGACTGCGCCGCCCTTCGTCCGCAGCGTCTCGCGCGCGAGCCAGAACACGCGGAAGTCGACGCCGTCGCGCGTTGTGGTGGCCTTCGCGGCCGCGGGGTCGGCGGCGCCGACGAACTGCTGGAGACGCACGTCGATCGCGAGCGGCGTCGCGCACGGCGCGCCGCGGTCGTCGAGCGCGACGATGCCCTGGACGAGGACTGCGCGCGTGCCGGCGGGGACCTTCGACGCTTCGCCCTTGGCGATCGCGGCGAGCTCGTCGGCGAAGTCGCGACCGTCCGTGTCGGGCCACTGGAAGAACACCCGCGACCACAGCAACGTGCGTTCGGCGTCGAACAGCCGCGTCGACCGACGTTCGACCTCGACGAGGCGCGCCGGGTCGATGGTCGGTTCCACGGCCGCGAGATCCTTCGGCGAGAACGTCGCGAGCGCGGAGTCGAGCAGTTGCGCGCGCGGCAAGGCGAGGCGCCTCGCTGCGCCAAGCAGCGGCGCGAGCAGCTCCGGATTGGCGTCGGTGTCGAGCAGGCGACGCGCGAGGCGCAGGATGTCGTTCTGCAGCCAGACGCACGCGAACGTCGACGTGCGCAGCGCCGCGAGCAGTTCGCCTTGCAGCGCTTCGAGCGCGGCGATCAGTTCCTTCGATTCTGCGGCAGAGAACGACTCACGGGGCAGTTGCAGCGCGTCGCCGCCGAACAGCCGGCGAGCGCGCTCCTCTCCCGGTCGCTTGCCGAAGTGTCGCGCGTCAGCGCCGTTAGCTGTGGCGTTCTCGGCTTCTGCGGGCAGCGCCGCGCCGACTTCTGCAGGAACGAGTTCGACGAGGAACGTCGACGCGAAGATCCGGTTGGCCGGGTGCGCGAGGTCTGCGTCGTAGGGGCGCCACGCGGCCTCGGGTGCGGGCAGCCCGCGATCGGGGCCGTTCTCGATCCATCGCTGCTGTGCCGTGATCGGCGCGGCAGCGATGCCCAGCGAGGCAGCGATCGCGAGGAGTCGCGAGGCGCTGCGCATCGACTTCACGTCCGCTGCAGTTGCAGCAGCGGCATCACGATGGCGATCACGATGCCTGCGACGACGACGGCCAGCATGACGATGATCAGCGGCTCGATCAGCGACGTCAGCTTCGACGTCGCGAGGTCGACTTCTTCGTCGTAGGTCGCGGCCACGCGCTCGAGCATCTCCTCGAGATTGCCGGCTTGCTCGCCGACGCCGACCATGTAGGCCACGGTGGGCGGGAACGCGCCGCTGGTCTTCATCGGTGTGCTGATGTCCGCGCCTTCGAGCACCCTGTCGTGCACGTCCTGCAACGCGTTCTTCAGCACCTTGTTGTCGAGCACGTTGCGCGTCACGGCGATCGCTTGCAGCGCCGGCACACCCGAACGCAGCAGTGTCGAAAGCGTGATCGAGAAGCGCGCCATCGACTGCTTGCGCATCAGGTCGCCGAAGATGGGCACCGACAGCTTGAACCGGTCCCAGGCGAGGCTGCCCTTGTCGGAGTTGATGAACATCTGGAACCCGATCACGAGCACCAAGAGGCCCATCAGCACGACCAGCCAGTAGTTGACGAGGAAGTTCGACGTCGTGATCAGGATCTCGGTCGGCAGCGGCAGGTCCTGGCCGCGCTTTTGGATCAACTTGGTCACGTTGGGGACGACGAACGTCATCAGCACCGCCACGACGACGATGCCGACGCACACCATCACGGTCGGATAGATCAGCGCGGCGCCGACCTTGTTCTTGAGACGGGTCTGCGCCTGCAAGAAGCCCGCGAGGCGGCCGAGCACCTTCTCCAGCGCGCCGGACGATTCGCCGGCCTTGACCATGTTGGAGTAGAGGTCGGTGAAGTAGGCCGGGTGCTGTAGCACCGCGTCGCCAAACGGCATGCCCTGCGTCACCTTTTCGCGGATGTCGCGAAAGGCGGTCTCGATCCGCTTGTCCGGCGACTGCTCGATCACCATGCGCAACGTCTCGGCGAGCGGGATGCCCGCTTGCAGCAGCGACGCCATCTGGCGCGTCACCGCGGCGATTTGCTCCATGCGCTGCTTGTTGACCGTCGTGATGCCGGTGACGCCGCGGATCTGCAGACGGCGTTGGCCTTCCTTCTGCTTCTCACGGATGTCCGTGACGTAGAGGCCTTCCTTCTTGAGTCGGAGGCGCGCATCGCGCGGAGTGTCCGCGTCGATGAGCCCCTTCTTGGCCGCGTTGCCGGGACCGATCGCCTTGTATTCGAAGATGGGCACGGCTCAGTGGCTCGCTTTCTGGTTCACGTGACGTCGAGCTGCGTGACGCGCAGCACTTCGTCGGGCGTCGTCATGCCCGCAAGCAACTTGTCGACGCCGTCCATGCGCAGCGTGCGCAGTCCGCGCTCCAGCGCCGAGCGTTTGATCTCGCTTGCGGTCGCCTTGCGAACGATCTGCTCCTGCACGGCGCTGTCGATCGGCATGACTTCGTAGATGGCGGTGCGGCCCGAGTAGCCCGAGTGGAAGCACTCGTCGCAACCCTTGCCGACCATCAGCTTGCCGTCCTTGAACTGGTCCTTGGTCAGCTTGAGGTCTTCGAGGTGGAAGAGCATCTGCTCGTCTGGCTCGACCGGCTCCTTGCAGTTGCTGCACACGGTGCGCAACAGGCGCTGCGCCACGACCAGCAGCATCGATGAGGAGACGAGGTAGGGCTCGACGCCGATGTCGATGAGGCGCGTGACCGTCGACGCAGAGTCGTTGGTATGCACCGTCGAGAACACCAAGTGGCCAGTGAGCGCGGCGCGGATCGCGATGTCCGCGGTCTCGTTGTCGCGCACTTCGCCGACCATCATGACGTCCGGGTCCTGACGCAAGAAGCTGCGCAGACCGTTGGCGAACGTCAGGCCCTTCTTCACGTTGACCTGCACCTGCGAGATGCCGTCGAGGTTGTATTCGACGGGGTCTTCGATCGTCAGGATGTTGAGGTCAGGCGCGTTGATCGCGTCAAGGCACGCGTAGAGCGTCGTCGTCTTGCCGGAGCCCGTCGGGCCCGTCACGAAGATGATGCCGTGCGAGTAGTTGATGTAGCGCTTGATCGTGCGCTGGTTGTCCTCCGACAGGCCGATCTGCTCGAGGCTGTAGATCTTGGTCGTCTTGTCGAGGATACGGAACACGATGCGCTCGCCGCCCGTGACCGGCACGGAGCTGATGCGCACGTCGACGTCGCCGTCGCCGATGCGGATCGACGCGCGGCCGTCCTGTGGCAGGCGGCGCTCGGCGATGTCCATCTTGCCCATGACCTTCACGCGGCTGACGATCGCTTCCTGCGCGCGCTTCGGAATCGACTCCATGTCGTAGAGCACGCCGTCGATGCGCATGCGGACCTGGAGGCGGTCGGCGTAGGGCTGCAGGTGGATGTCCGAGGCGCGCAACTTGAGCGCCTGGAACAGCAGCATGTTCACCAGCTTGATGACCGGCGCCTTGTTCTGATCGAGGAGGTCTTCGCTCTCCTGGATCTGGTCGGCGACCGCGACAATGTCGGTGTCCTCGATGTCCTCGAGGGCTTCGTCGACGCCGTCCGCCTTGTGGCGGTATGCGCGGTTGATGAGGCCTGCGACTTCGGAGCGGGGCGTGAGCACCGCTTCCACTTCGCAACGCAGCATCGTCGCGAGGTCGTCCATCGGCTGGACGTCGAGCGGCTTGCTCGTCGCGACCTGCATCACGCCTTCGCGTGCGCCGATCGCGATGAGTCCGTGCGTTCGCGCGAACTGCACCGGCACCTTGTGGATGAAGTCGCTCGGCGCGGCGATGCCTTCGAGGCTCGGCTTGAACTCCATGCCGAGGAACTCGCCGAAGAACTGCAGGCACTTGGCCTCAGGCAGGATGTTCCGAGAGACGAGGACCTGGTCGAGGCCCATTCCCGTCTCGCGTTCCGCTGTGAGGGCTTCGTCGATCTGCCCCTGGCTCAGGCCCGCCTTGCGCAGCAGACCCTCGCGAATTCGATCCTGGAGCATGTCAGCGGCTCACTGGCCTTGGTTGGGGGTGACGGGACCGGTCGGCGCCGAAGCCTTCTTCTGCTGGCGGTCCGGACGGTGGTAGTGCGGCATCTCGTTCTCGCCGAGCGCGTCGAGGTCTTCGATCGTCGTGCCGGTGTCTTCGAGCGTGCGCGCCTGGGCCGAGCTCGCGCTGGTCCACTTGCGGTCGACGATGCGAAGACGGCGCGTGCCGATGTAGCGATCCGCTTCCATCTTCTTCTGCAGCGAGACCTGCCACAGGTCGTCGAAGTCGTCCTCGTCGAGGATCGTCGGCGTGACGAAGAAGTAGAGGTTCGTCTTGTTCTGCTGGTCGTCGCTGCTGCGGAACAGGAAGCCGAGCAACGGCAGGTCCTTCAGGAACGGGATGCCGCGGTCGGTGTGCGATTCCTGGTCGTCGATCACGCCGCCGAGCACCATCGTGTCGCCGCTGGGCATCGTCACCTGCGTGGTGATCGTTCGGCGCAGCACGATGCCGCCACCGGTCGGCGAGTTCGGGTCGAACGCGCCGATGAAGCGCGAGACCTCGAGGTTGATGTTGAGGCGCAGGTAGTTGTTCTTGCTGATCGTCGGGGAGATCTCGAGCGTGATACCTGCGTTACGCGGCTGGCCGACGCCCGAACTCGTCGACACGTTGTTCTGGTTCTGCTGGACGGTCGGACGCTCTTCTTACGTGCTCACCGTCGCCGGCGAGTTGTTGTTCACGAGCACGCTCGGCATCGACAGGATGTTCGCGCGGTCGTCGGTCGAGAGCGCGTTGACGAGCACCGGCACTGCGAAGTCGCCGCCGCTGATGATGCCGCCCGTGACGCCCTGGAGAGGGTTGTCGAAGTCGGGCAGACGCGTGTCCGGGATGCCGTCGTCGTCCTGGTCCGAGAACGACGAGAGGCCGAAGTTCGAGAAGCCGAAGCCGCGCGTGAAGTCGCCCTCTTCCTTGAGGTCGATGAGGCCGAGCTCGACGCCGAATCGGTCGAGGTCGCCCGTCGTCAACTCGACCAGCGCGCACTCGATGAGCACCTGCGGCTGTCGTTTGTCGAGCTCGTCGATGAGTCCGATGATCTGCTTGTACTTCGTTGCCGCGGCCGAGACGAGCAGACTGTTGCTCTCCTTGTGCACGCGGATGACCGTGGGGCGCGGACGGCGCGCGGAGCCGGCTCCGGGCGTGCTGGCCTGCGCCTGCTGGTCGGCGCGCTGGTCTTCGGCGACGAACTCGTTGAGCGTGCGTTGCAGGTCTTCGGCGAGCACGTTCTTGAGCGGGATCACCGACGCCTGGCCGTCGAACGGCTCCGGCGGGACGTCGAGCTTCGCAATCAGTTCGAGCGCTTCGCGAACCTGCTCGCTGGTGCCCGAGAGCACGAGCGCCTTGAGCGCGGGGTTCACGACGACCTTCATCTGGCTCTGGCCGCCGGACTGCAGCGGCGCGCCGGACGCGCCCGCGGCGCCGGACTCGGCGAGGGCCTGTTGGCGCAGGCGCTGACGGCTGTCGAGGATCTCCGTGATGATCGGTTCGAGTTCCTCGGGCGCAGCGTGGTCGAGCTCTTGCACCATCGTGACGAGCTCAGGCGTCTCGACAGGGCGATCGACGAGCTGCAGCAGCTTGACCGCGTCGTAGACCTGCGGGCCGAAGCCCTGCAGCAGCAGCGACGAGTTGTTGCCGGCGGTGCCGAACAGCAGGCTCGACGCGCCCGCGGCGCCGCCCGACTGCGCGAAGAACGGACGCAGCGCGTTTTGCGCGATGTTCGCGTTGATGTTCTTCAGCTGGATCGTGGTCATGATCGGGACGCCGGTCTGGCCCCGGTATTCCTCGATCGAATCCAGCGAGACGTAGCGGGCGCTGCTGTTGACGTCGCGCGCGCGCTGGCCGTTCATCGACACGATCTCCAGCAGCTCCTGGTCGC
>CAIYFF010000524.1 GCA_903925435.1 uncultured Planctomycetota bacterium
CGCCGCCAGCGCGAGTCCTGCCACCATGACCGCGGATCCAGCAGTCGGCCCAATCGCTGCGCCGACGAACGACGGCAGCGAACCGCGCGCGACTCCGGCTTGGTTGGCGATCCAGTCGAGCCCGCCGTCGATGTTCCACCAACGGAAGTAGGCGATGGCGAGCGCTGCCGCGACGGCGGACGTTCCGAGCGCGAAGGCTGCCAATCGACCGCTACGCCAGGCCGAGATCAGCAGCAGCGGCGCGAATGCAGGGCAGCAGTGCTTTGCCAGCATGCCCGCGCCGTAGGCGATCGCCGCCGGCGCAAAGCGAAGCCGTGCAGCGAACAGGCTCGCCATTGCGAGGCCGAGCACGGCGATCACGTCGTTGTGGCCCGAGCCGCAGCACTCCAGCAGCGTCCATGGGTTCCACAGCCACAGCGCGAGCATGCGACGCCCAGCCGCCGCGTCGGCGACCGCGCGCGAAGTTGCTGCCAAGGCCGCGCCCGCCGCGAGGTGCGCGGCGGCTGCTAGCGCCTTCCACAGATAGGCGCCAGTCCACGGCGAGTCGGCCATCGCGCACATCTGCTGCAGCAGTGCGGACACGGGGCCGTAGGGCATCGCCCAGTCGGTCCAGTTCGCGCGGTCGGCAAACGGCCGCATCGCCGGGTCGCCGGCCAGCGTGTCGACGGTGGTGACGTAGGGGTTGTGTCCGAGCGCCTCGACGCGACCGCGTGCGACGTAGTCCCAGATGTCGTTGCTGAGGAACGGCGGCGCAAGCGTCGCGATCGCCGCGAGCAGGATGCCGCCGAGGAGCAGAGTCTTCTCGTCGAGTTGCGGCGCGATGCGCGCAATGCGCGCGCACGCGATGGCGCCCAGCGCAGCGCCGCAGACGAGGCCGAGGGCTTCCAGCGCATGAAGCCACTCCGCCCATTCCCCGCCCCAGAAGAACTGATGGCGCACTGCGCAGCACGCGAACGCCAACTGCGCGAGCGCGGCCTGCGCCAACAGCTTCCGAAGCTGGCGGCGCGGGTCGTTCATCGCGCGATCTCGCGATAGGCCTGCAACGTCCGCTCTGCTGCGAGTCGCCACGTGAAGGCGCGCGTGCGCTCGATCGCCGCTTGTCGAAGCGATGGCCACTGCGGCAGTGCATCGATCGCGCGCGAGAGTCCGTCTGCTATGGCATCCGTGCTCATCGGGTCGAAGTAGGTCGCGAACTCTCCGCCAGCCTCGGGCATCGCCGACGTGTTGCTCGTCGCGATCGGGGTGCCGAGCGCGAGCGCTTCGGTCACTGGGATGCCCCAGCCTTCGATCTGGCTCGGATACACGGCGAGGTCCGCTCCGGCGTAGAGCGCCACGAGCTCATGCCGCGGCACGTAGGGCACGAAGCGGACGTCGTCGAGACAGCCAGCCTTCGCTGCGCGTTCGCGGAAGCGATCGGCCGCTTTGCCGAGGCCGCTGACAACGAGCGCATGCGGCAGTTGCGGGCGCTGCCGCTTCAGCAGCGCAAACGCGTCGATGAGCCGTCCGGTGTTCTTGCGTTCGAGCGGCGCGCCGGGAGAGAACAGGTAGCGCCGTCCGTCGGCCCACTTTGCGCGCGCGGCGTCGGCGGCGCCTTGCGGCGCGTCGCGAAGGAAGTCCGTGTGGAGCCCGTTGTGGACCACGCGGACCTTCTTGGGATCACACGAGAAGCGTTCGCAGATGTCGCGGCGCGACCATTCGCTCACCGTCAGCACGAGCGACGCTTCGCGCACGACACGCTGCGTGACGGCCTTCGCGTAGCGCACGAATGGATCGGCGCCATCGTCGGGCCAATACGTGACGAGCACGTCGTGCAGCGTGACGACCATCGGCGGGCAGCGGAACGGTCGCCAACGCGGCGGCAGCGTGTTGTAGGTGCCGTGGTAGACGTCGACGCGATCCTTGCGCATGCGCCACGGCATCTGAATGCGCTCCCACAGGTGGAAGCGTTCGCCGCGCATGTCGGCATGCACGGGCCGCATGTTCTGCGGGATCGCGAAGTCCGCAGGCTTCTGCAGTTGGTGGTAGAGCAAGAACTCGTCTTGCTGTGCCTGCGTCGCGAACTCGCGCACGAGGTTGCGA
>CAIYFF010000525.1 GCA_903925435.1 uncultured Planctomycetota bacterium
AGGCGCCGCTGCCGATCGGCACGTGGACGCATCTCGTCGTCAGCTACGACGGGTCGTCGCGCGCCTCTGGTCTCGCGATCCGCATCGACGGCGCGCTTGCGGAGTTCGAAGTCGTCCGCGATGCGTTGGATGGCCCGCTTGCCGCGCATGCGCTCGAAGTCGGTTCGCGTTCGCGCGACAGCGGATTCCGTTCAGGCGCCATCGACGAACTGCGTGTGTGGCGTCGCGCGTTGACGGCGAAGCAATCCCATGCGATCGCAGCAGCAGATGGATGCGTATCGAATGTGCCTTCGCCCGCTGGCGACCTTGAAGCGCACTATGCCGACGCGATGGACGATGACGTCGCGAAGGCGCGCAGTGCGTGGCGCGATGCGCAACGCAAGCTCGCGGCGCACCTCGACTCGATCCCTTCGTTGCCGTGCATGGCGGACTCGCCGTTCGCGTCGCCGACCTTCGTGCTGCAGCGCGGCTCCTACGACCAGCCCGACCGCGCGCAGCCCTGTGCGCCGGGCGCGGTGGCGAGCGTGTTGCCGTTCGCGGACTCGCTGCCGAAGAACCGCCTCGGGCTCGCGCGTTGGCTCGTCGATCCGCAGAACCCGCTCGTCGCGCGCGTCGCGGTCAATCGTCTCTGGACGCAGATGTTTGGCCGCGGCCTCGTCGAGACGCAGGAGAACTTCGGCTTGCAGGGAATGTCGCCGACGAATGCCGCGCTGCTGGACCAGCTCGCGCACGACTTCGCGAACGGTGACGCTGCGCCAGGTTCGCGCTGGAGCATGCGGCGCATCCTGTTCCGCATCGCGACGAGCGCGACGTTCGCGCAGTCGTCTGCCGTGTCGTTCGATGTGCGCGCTTTGGATCCTGCGAACGAACGCCTCGCGCGTGGCCCTTCGTTCCGGTTGTCGGCGGAGTCGTTGCGCGACCAGGCGCTCGCCGCGTCCGGTCTCCTGGCTCCGCGCTTTGGCGGCCCGAGCGTGAAGCCGCTGCAACCTGAAGGGCTGTGGGCCGATGCTGGCCAGGGCGGCGGCTACGCGACGTCGGCTGGCGACGACGCGCATCGGCGCAGCCTCTACACGTTCCGCAAGCGCACGGTGCCCGCGCCGTCGCTTGCGACCTTCGATGCGCCGTCGCGCGAGGCGTGCGTGGCGCGGCGTCTCACGACGAACACGCCGCTGCAGTTCCTCGCGCTCGCGAACGATCCCGCCTACGTCGAATGCGCGCGCTCTCTCGCGCAACGGGTCGAGCGCGAACGCAAGACGATGCGCGAACGCATCGTGCGCGCGTTCCGCCTCGTGTGCACGAGGGCTCCGACGGACGGCGAACTCGGCGCGCTCTTGGACCTCGCTGCTGCTGTCGTCACGAAGCGCGACGGCGACGCTGCGCATGCAGAAGGCGACGCGCTCGCTCTCGTGTGCCAGACGATCTTGTGCAGCGATGCTGCGGTGACCGTGCGATGAACACACCCGAAGAACGCGCATTCCCTTCGTCGCGACGCGCATGGCTGCGGTCCAGTGGCCTCGCGCTCGCTGCGCTCGCGCTCGACCGCGGCGACTTGCGCGCGCAGGATCCGACGAAGGCCACCGCGCAGGATCTCTCGCGCGGCCTGCATCACCTGCCGCGGTGCAAGCGCGTGATCTGGTTGTTCCAGGCCGGCGGCCCTTCGCAGTTCGAGACCTTCGACGACAAACCCAAGCTGCGCGAACTGCACGGCCAGCCGTTGCCGGACAGCGTTCGTGGCGGCCAGCGACTCACCGGCATGAGCGGCAATCAGGCCGTGCTCAAGGTCGCGGGTTCGTTCGCTCCGTTCGCGCGCCACGGGGAAAGCGGCATCGCGATGAGTTCGCTGTTGCCGCACACCGCGAAGATCGCGGACCGCATCTGCGTGTTGCGCGCGGTGCACACCGAAGCGATCAACCACGATCCGGCGATCACGTTCTTGTGCTCCGGCAACCAGATCGCGGGGCGCCCGTCGATGGGCAGTTGGCTGAGCTATGGGCTCGGTTCGGAGAATCGCGACCTTCCCGCGTTCGTCGTGCTCGTGTCGAAGGACGCTTCGCGCGACCAGCCGCTCTACTCGCGTCTGTGGGGCTCGGGCTTCTTGCCGAGCGAACACCAAGGCGTGCCGTTCCGTTCGGGCAAGGACGCGGTGCTGTTCCTCGGCGATCCACAAGGCGTCGAGCGCACAGACCGTCGCGCGATGTTGGACGCGCTGGCACGAATGGGCGGCGAGAGCGCGAAGATCTACGGCGATGCCGAGGCGTTGGCGCGCGTTCAGCAAGCCGAGCTTGCGTTCCGCATGCAGACCAGCGTGCCCGAGGCCACGGATCTCCGCGGCGAGAGCGATGCGACGTTCGCGCGCTACGGCGAATCCTCGCGCGAGCCGGGGACGTTCGCCGCGAACTGCCTGCTCGCGCGTCGACTCGTCGAGCGCGGCGTGCGGTTCGTGCAGTTGTTCCACCAA
>CAIYFF010000526.1 GCA_903925435.1 uncultured Planctomycetota bacterium
ACGTAGCCGAGCCCGACGATGCCGACGACCGCGGTCTTCGACTGGATCTTGTGCTCGAGGGACTGCGCCGGCGACGTGAGGTCCTGCATGGGGTTCCGCGACATGTTGGGACACCATCGGAAGATTCGCCAGCGCGTATGGAGGCTCGCTCCGCTTGCTCCGAATAGCAACGCGCGCACGGCGTCTTGGGACGTCGTGCGCGCGTTGGATGCTGCGATGGCGCCGGCGCGTTGCCGCGCCGCGTTCCGTCACAGACCGATCGTCAGGCGGTTGCCGTTGGAGACGCGCCAGCCGAGCAGGTTCGCAAGCGGGTCATCGCTGGCCGACTGTGCCGCGACCTCGATGCCCGCGAGCGCCAGGTCGAGCGGGATCGGGATCGAGAAGTCCGAGGCCGGCGATCCGAACGCGAGGTTGATGAACGTCGCGACCGGCGTTCCGACGTACGCGCTGCAGCCCGTTCCGCCGAGCGGCGTGAGATCGATCGGCGGGATCTCCTGGCCAATCAGCAGGTAGACGAGCAGGCCGCGATTCTGCGTCACGCGCGTCACGTAGGTCTCGCCGATGATCGGGCGCGTCGAAGGCGATGGCGCCAGCGTGAGCGGTTCGACGTGTGCGCCGAGATCGATCGAGCTGGTGATCGCCGACAGGTTGGTCGAGCCAGGATCCGCGGCGCCTCGGCCATCCGAGTAGCCGACCAGCGTCTGCGTAGCGCCGTTCACGATGGAGATCGTCTGGTAGCTGAGCCGGAAGATGCCCGACGGCTCGAACGCGATGTGGAACGTGTTGGCGCCGATGTTCGGGTAGCGCGGCACTGCATCCCAGGTCACGTAGAACGAGTTCTTGATCGGGTCGAACAGCGTCGTCACCGAGCCGGCTGCGGCCGGGTTGAGGTCGAGCCACAGCGCTGCGATGCGCGCGGGACCACTGAGCAGTCCGGGCACGCTGCCGACGCAGCAACCGGGGCCTGGGTCGGTCGAACCGAGCGACACGAACCCGTTGGCGCTGACGACGATTTGGTTGACGGGGCCACTTTCGTGCGGCCACGCGAACGGCATCGTGACGAGGTGCGTCGTCTCGTTGCCGGCGATGAGGTCATTGGCGAAGCCCGGCGCGCGCGGCCGCGGCAGCGACGACGACACGGAGTAGCCACCTTGGCCGTTGGGCACGAACGTGAACTCCATGCCGCCGACGTCGACCGAGGTGCCGCCGCCGTTGCCGAACAACTCGTAGAGCGTGACGTCCTCCTTGGGGCATCCGACGCCGATGGATTCCGTCTTGGCGACCGGTGGCAGTTCATTGGCGGTCACGGTCATGTCGGAGATCGCAAAGCCGGGGAACGCTGGGCTGCAGTCCCACTTGATGCCGTGGTACGGAATCGGGCCTGGCATCACGAGCGTCTGCGAGAACGTGTCGCCTCCCGTCAAGAGCGGGCGCACTGCGAACGAGATGGGGTTTGCGGCAGCGCCGCCGCCTTGGCTCGCGCCGATCAGCATCGTCGAGTTGAACGTGCCGCCGCGCGCGGGATTGTCGCCATACGCGACCTGCACGTGGCCACTCGGATACATCGTCACCTGGAACGACACTGCGTTGGTCGTGCCGCATTCGTAGACGTTGGCCCACGAGATCACGGCTCGGTCAGGCAATGACTTGAAGTAGATGCCGCCACTGCCCGCTGCAGTCGGGTTGTAGTCGCCCCAGAGCGGGCAGAAGCGCGGCGCGCCGCCGCGAAGGTCCGTATC
>CAIYFF010000527.1 GCA_903925435.1 uncultured Planctomycetota bacterium
ATAACTCGTTGCCACAGCATTGTGATTCGCCGCAGCGTACACGTCGCACCAATGTGAATCCCGAGTGACTTTTCTGACGTATTCACATCTGCCTGTCCCCAGTTGACGAACACGCAGCGACTCGTAAGTTAGCTACCCCCCCCCTCGGCTGTCGCATTATCGACAGCCTCTTGACTCCTACAGCTATGCACACCCCCCGTGATTCAGGGCTCCCGCCCGGTCATAAGCGCAACGTCCGCTACAGCCTCAGGCTGCAGCGAGGTCACGTGCGCTCCTCGACGATCTTTTCGGTTGCTTCCCTGTCCTTGATCACCGCGTCCGCGTGGTTTGCCATTGCCGGCGCCTATGAAGGCGCATTGGAAGGGCCCGGCGGCATACTCGTCGACATTACGCAAAACAATGTGATCCCAGCTGGGCAGCAGACCCTGCTCAATATCCCGAGCGGCGGCAATCCAAGCCCGCTGTTTGGCGCGCAACCGTTCACGCAAAAGTTGCTCATTGCCGAGGAGTTCGGCTGCCAGCCGATCCCTGCGGCCCCTCAGCCCAAGTCGGCGGCATACCCGATGGTCGCGGACGCGCAATCGATGCCGTCTGGAGACGCCGTCGACGCGTTCCTGGCGCAGTCGGCATTCCCTGCATGCCAACGACAGTCACACTGCGAAACAGCCAACCCTTGGCAGACGCAGATCGAGCAGTTCCTCGGCCGTCCGCTGGTCACCCCGCCGGCCGAAGGCCGCCCAGAAGGCGAGGATTTCGCACACCAGCGCTGGGCTGAGTTCGGCCCGCAAATGTGCGTTCAGACTGCGATGACGGGCGCGCGTCAAAGCACCGGGTTGCGCGACTCCTGGCAGATGCACGGTTGGCAGCACGGCGAGTTTGGGCCTGGCGGGCTCTACCACGTGAGCGCTGCGGGCATCGCGGGCAGCAACCGCGGACTGCCGGTCAAGTTCCACCCGAACATGCCCACGCAGGAACCGCTGTCCTTGTGGACGTTCGACGGCACGCTGCCGCCCAAGGTGATGATGGCGCGCTACGGCGAACCAGTGCTGTTCCGCCACTACAACATGCTGCCGATCGACCCGGCGGCCAATCGCGGATTCGGGGTGCACACGATCACGACGCACCAGCACAACGGCCACAACCCGGCTGAGAGCGATGGCTTTGCCAACGGCTTCTTCTTCCCGGGCCAATACTGGGACTACCGCTGGCCGATGATTCATGCTGGCTACAGCAGCATCAACACGGCGGCGACAGACCCGCGCTGCGGCGCGCCGGACGGCAATGGCGGCATCATCTCGCTCAAGGGCGATTTCCGCCAGACGATGAGCTCGCACTGGTTCCACGACCACATGCTCGATTACACGTCCCAAAACGTGTACAAGGGCAATGCGGCGGTGATGAACCTCTATAGCTCGATCGACCGCGGCAATGAGGCGATCAATGACGGCGTGAACCTGCGCCTCCCGAGCGGAACTTCGCTCGACTGGGGCAACCGCGACTACGACGTCAACCTCGTGATCGGCGACAAGGCCTGGGACCGCACCGGACAGCTGTGGTTCAACCCGTTCGAGACCGGCGGATTCCTTGGCGACCGCCTGCTCACGAACTGGCAATACCAGCCGTTCCTCGACGTCCGCGCTCGCAAGTATCGCTTCCGTTTGCTCAACGGCGCGGTTGCGCGCTACATGAAGATCGCGCTCATCGACAGCCGCGGTCGCGCGGTGCCGTTCCACATGGTTGCCAATGACGGCAACATCATGGAGCACGCGGTTGCGTTCGACGGCACGCTCGGCACCCAGGCTGGCATCCTGCCAGAGCAGATGATTGGCGAACGCTACGACATCATTGTCGACTTCAGTCGATTCCGCCCAGGCGAGCGCCTCTACTTCGTGAACCTGCTGGAGCACGAGGACGGCAAGGGCCCAAACCGCATCATCCCGCTCAATGACGTGGTTCGTGGCCTCTACCGCCCGACGGCCCGCGACGTCGACGGCGATGGCCAACTCGATATCTATGAAGGCGGCGATCCGTGCGTCGGCCGCTTCATGGAACTGCGCGTCCACGCCTACACGGGCCAGGACCTCAGCATGAATCCGGCCAACTACATCTCCGGCCGACAGAAGATGATCCCGCTCCACCGCCCCACGGCGACCCAACTCGCGAACGCGCGTCACCGCACGTTCAAGTTTGGCCGCAGCGGCGGCACGGATGACAAGCCGTGGACCATCAAGGTCGACGGCGGCAATGGCCAGGGCGCTGACCCGACGATCGCATCGGCGTGCCCGACTGTTGAGACGCTCGAGATTTGGCGCTTCGAGAACGGCGGCAATGGCTGGAGCCATCCGGTGCACGTGCACTTCGAAGAGGCCATCATGCTGACCAAGGACGGCCGCACGCCGCCGGAGTGGGAGCGCTGGGCGCGCAAGGACATGTTCCACGTCGGCAAGAAGCTCGAGGGCGCAGACACGACCGAAGTGGCGATCCGCATCCGCGACTTCGCGGGCACCTACGTCGAGCACTGCCACAACACGACGCACGAAGACCTGGCGATGCTGCTGCGCTGGGATGCGATGCGCCCAGGCCAGACGGTGCCGATCGCTTGCCCAATCCCGCGTTGGGACGGCTGCGAGCACGTTCCGACGACTGCGCTGCCGACCGCAGTGACCGGCGACGGCTTCGGCCCGGGTCGCTGAGCAGAAGGACGCGCGAGCGGGCCAGTCTGTAGCCCGTTCGCGCATCCTGCCCGTGGCATCGACGTTTGCCGGCATGGGGAGTGGCCGGCCTCGCGTGGCCGAGCGTGCGCGCCAATTGCGTGCTGCCTGAGAACGAGCGAGCTTGCTCCCTCCGCACGACCGCAGCATCGACTCGGTCCACAGCATGCGGCCACCCCTTCGACCGAAACTGGGGGTAGTCTTCGGTCGATGGCCCGCGCCTCCATCTTGGGGCGCAATGCGCCCATGCAGCGCCGGCCAATTGCTCTTTCTCCTCACTGCCATGCCGACTGGACCTCGTCCCGTTCCCTCGAAGTCTCTCTCCATCGCAATGCGCCGGAATCTCACCGGCTCTGCAGAATCCACATTGCTTTGGTCTCTGGTGGCGGCAGGTCTGCTCGCCGTCCCAGCGTGGAGCGCCTTCCAACAAGCTGCGTCGGAAGCCAACCAGGGAGCCAAAGAAGGCGTCCAAGGCGCGCCTGTCGACACGCTCCAGAACAACGTGCTGCCGCCGCTGCTGCAGACGAACTTGAACATCCCGACCGGCGGCTACCCGAGCCCGCTGTTTGGCGCGCAGCCGTTCACGCAGAAGATGATGATGTTCGAGGAATTCGGCACGACGCCGGTGCCCAATCACTGTGCGCCGAAGAATTGCGGTTTCCCCAGCACCGCCGACGCGCAGTCCATGCCCGCTGGCACAGCCATCGAGGAATTCCTGTCGCAGCCGCTCTATCCCGAAGCGTATTGCGAATCGAACTGCCACGAATCGAACCCCTGGCAGACCAAAATCGCGCAGTTCCTCGGCAGAGCGCTGCAAACGCCGCCGTGCGAAGGTCGTCCCGAGGGCATCGACTTCTCACACCAGCGCTGGCAGGAATTCGGCCCCCAGATGGTCTTCCAGTCGGCAACGACGGGAGCGCGAACTGGCCTCGGTTTCCGTGACTCGCTGCAGATGCACGGATTCCAGCACGGCGAGTTCGGCCCAGGCGGCCTCTATCACGTCAATGCGGCTGGCATCGCTGGCAGCAACCGCGGCATCCCGGTCAAGTTCCACCCCAACATGCCGGCACAGGATCCTCTGTCGGTATGGACGTTCGACGGCACGCTGCCGCCAAAGCTGTTGATGGCGCGTTATGGCGAGACGGTGCTGTTCCGCCACTACAACATGCTGCCGATCGACCCTGCGGCCAATCGCGGGTTTGGCATCCACACGATCAGCACGCACGAGCACAACGGCCACAATCCGGCCGAGAGCGATGGCTTCGCCAACGGCTTCTTCTTCCCAGGGCAGTTCTGGGACTACCGCTGGCCGATGATCCATGCTGGCTATGACAGCATCAACACGGCGGCCACCGACCCGCGTTGCGGCGCGCCCGACGGCAATGGCGGCATCATCAATCTGCGCGGCGATTGGCGCGAGACGATGAGCACGCACTGGTTCCACGACCACATGCTCGATTTCACGTCGCAGAATGTCTACAAGGGCAGTTCGGCGATGATGAACTACTACAGTTCGCTCGACCGCGGCAATGAGGCGCTCAATGACGGTGTGAACCTGCGCTTGCCGAGCGGCTCCGCGCTCGACTGGGGCAACCGCGATTACGATGTCAACCTCGTCATCGGCGACAAGGCCTGGGACCGCACGGGCCAGCTGTGGATGAACCCCTTCCAGACGGATGGATTCCTCGGCGACCATCTGCTGGTCAACTGGCAATACAAGCCCTACCTCGACGTCCGCTCGCGCAAGTATCGCTTCCGCATCCTCAACGGCGCGGTGGCACGCTATGTCAAGCTCGCGCTCGTCGACAGCCGCGGCCGCCCGGTGCCGTTCCACATGATCGCCAACGACGGCAACATCATGGAGCACGCGGTCGCGTTCGACGGCACGCTCGGCACGCAAGCCGGCATCCTGCCAGAACAGGCAATCGCAGAGCGCTACGACATCGTCGTCGACTTCAGCCGGTTCCGTCCGGGTGAGCGCATCTACATGGTCAATTTGCTCGAGCACAAGGACGGACGCCGCCCAGAGCGCGCGCTGCGACTCGAAGAGATCGTGCGCGGCACATATCGCCCGGTTGCCCGCGACATCGACAATGACGGCCAGGCAGACCTCTATGAGGGCGGTGACCCCTGCGTCGGCCGGATCCTGGAGCTCCGCGTGCAGGCTTACGGCGGCGTCGACCTGAGCATGAACCCTGCCAACTACGTGGCGGGCCGCCAGAAGATGATCCCGCTCCACCGCCCGGCGCCGATCCAACTCGCCAATGCGCGCCATCGCACCTTCGAATTCGGCCGCAGCGGCGGCACCGACGACAAGCCGTGGACGGTCAAGGTCGATGGCGGCGACGCGAAGGGCGCAGACCCCACCGTCGTGTCTGCGGCGCCCGAGGTTGGCACGCTCGAGATCTGGACGCTGCGCAATGGCGGCAACGGTTGGAGCCACCCAGTGCACGTGCACTTCGAAGAAGGCATCCTTCTCTCGAGCGGCGGGCGCACGCCCCGAGAGTGGGAACGCTGGGCCCGCAAGGACATGTATCGGATCGGCAATCGCATCGACAGCTCGCCGGAAGTGCAGCTCGCCATCCGCATCCGCGAGTTCGGCGGGACCTACGTCGAGCACTGCCATAACACGACCCACGAAGACACGGCGATGCTGTTGCGCTGGGACGCAACCCGCCCCGGCCAGACGGTCCCGATCGCATGCCCCATCCCCCAATGGGACGGCTGCGCAACCGTGCCTTCATCCGCCCTTCCCACCGCTCGCACCGGCGACGGCACTGGCCCGACCCGCTGACCCGGGTTACCTTCCCCCGGACCCCTTTGACTCGGTGCGCGCCCTATTCGCGCGCCGCTCCCCCCGATTGCCCCCTTCTGCGGTTCCGCAGCTATGCGACTCCCCTTTGCTCTCCCCTATGCGCTCGCCGCGGCCTTTGCCGTGGCAGCGACCCACGATGCTGCGGTTGCGCAAGAGCACACGCGCATCGTCACTGGCGGCGACCAATGGGGCGCCAACTACTTCCCCAACTACGAGCTGACCACCCAGGAAGGCACGAAGCTCAAGTTCTTCGATGACATGATCAAGGACAAGGTCGTCCTGATCAGCTTCATCTACACGAACTGCCCGGACGCGTGCCCTCTTGAGACCGCGCGCATTGCGCAGGTGCAGGGCATCCTCGGCGACCGCGTCGGCAAGGACGTCCACTTCTACTCGATCACGATCGACCCCAAGAACGACACG
>CAIYFF010000528.1 GCA_903925435.1 uncultured Planctomycetota bacterium
CACGTCCCATGGCGCCGTGTGGAACTGGATCGTCGGCAACGAGGTCAACTCGCATTGGTGGTGGTTCCACATGGGCCGCTCTGGCATCGACGAAGTCGTGGACGCCTACGAGCAGTTCGTGCGCCTCGTTCACGAGCAGGTCGCAGCAGTGCAGCCAGAAGCGCGCGTATTCGTGTCCCTGGAGCACCACTGGAACATGCGCTACGCGGCGGGGGACGAGATGCAGGCGTTTCCTGCGCGCGACTTCTTGGTCCGCTTCGCCGCCCGCGCGCGGCATCGCGGCGACTTCGCGTGGCACGTTGCGTTCCATCCCTATCCCGAGGATCTCTTCGAGTGCCGCTTCTGGAATGACCGCACTGCCACGGACCGCGACGATGCTCCGCGTGTGACGTTTCGCAACCTGCCCGTGCTCGCCCGCTTCTTGGCGCAGCCTGAGATGCTGTGTCGCGGCGCCGCGCGGCGCGTGATCCTGAGCGAGCAGGGATTTCACCGGCGCGACGGGGCCGATGGCGAGCGCGATCAAGCTGCGGCATTTGCGGCAGCATGGATGGCCGTGCAGGGAGAGCCGTCCATCGACGCGTTCGTGCTGCACCGCCATGTCGACCACGCGCACGAGGGCGGACTGCAGCTCGGGTTGTGGACGCGACGAGCTGATTCCGTCTGCGATCCCGAACGAGGCACGCGGATGCGCGACGTGTTCGCCGCATGCGATGGCGATGGGCGCGAGGCCGCGTTCGAGTTTGCGTTGGACGCGATTGGCATCGCCACGTGGGACGAGTTGCCGGCGCGCCTCGGCCATCAATTGGCGCGCTGACCGACAGCGCGAGCGGTGGTTGCCCCTTGGCTTATGCCGATGGGCGAAGTCTGCTTCTCGACCCGTGGACAGGAACCCAGCGAGCGCAGACGTGGAGGCAGCTCCAGCAGCACGACTGCTCGAGTCACAGCGCGCATTGCTCGGGATCGCGTTCGCGATCTTCCTGATCGGCGCGCTGCGCGACATTGCTGCGCCATGGGAAGACGGACTGCGCGGAGTGAATGCAGCGGTCTACGAAGAGTGCTTCGTGCGGACCATCCTCGACTGGCCATCGTCGGTGTCGCACTTCGCGCCCGGTTGGGTGATGGTCACGGACCAAGGTCCCGTGTGCCAATGGCACTGGCACCACCCTGCGCTGTATCCGCTGACGTTGTCCGCTTGCGCGTGGGTGTTCGGCCAAGATCCGTTGACGCTCCGCGTCGTCACGTTGCTGCTGGTGCTGCCCGCGTTGTTCGCGTTGTGCCGACTGCTGTCGCGCGCGATTTCGCCGACGTTTGGCGCGTGGGCTGCGTTGCTCTTCGCGAGCAACTCGATGGTCGGCTACTTCCTGCCGATGGTGGTCCACGACGGCGCGACGATGACGTTCGGCCTCCTGGCGTGCGCTGCGTTCTGGAGCTTTGGCGAACAGCCGTCGCTTCGCCGCCTTGCGATCGCAGCAGCGCTGTTCTTCGTGGCAACGCAGTTCGACTTCCTCGGGCACCTGTGGGGCGTGTCGATGTTCTTGTTGGCGCTTGCGTCCGCGCATCGACGGCGGGCGCTCCTCGGCGTCGCGGCGTTGTTCTGCGTGTCGCTGCTGTCGATGTGGTTGGTGGCGCTGCACTACTCGTTCTTGTTCGGCGGGCCGCTCGAGTTCTTGGGCGCGTTGCTCGGCTTGTCGAAGGGCTCCGAGTCGCAGATCGTGACCGCAGAGGAGTTCGGCCATGCGACGCGGCACTTCCTCGTCGACTACAGCGCGTGGTCGATCTACGCGCTGTCGTGCGTCGGCGGCATCGCGTTGTTCGCAAGTGCATCGCCACAGCGGCGGCGCATCGCGTGGTTTGCACTGGCGCTCGTCACGCCTGGCGTCTTGGGGTCGCTCGTCAGCCTGCGCCATTACGTCGACCACGCGTTCTGGACGCTGCCGATGACGGCTGGCATCGCGACGCTCGCTGCGGCCGCGCCATGGGTAGCGATCCGTTGGCTGCACGAAGGCGGCGCGCGCCGCCGCATGCCAGCAACCGCGTTGCTGCTGTGCACGTTCGCTGCGGTCGCGCACGGAGCGCTTTCCGTGCATCAGATCATTTCGAAGTTCCAACCGCGTGACGGCTCGTTTGCCGCGTCGATCGCCGAAGCCGAGCCGTATGCGCGCGGAGTATCGGTTGCGCTGACCGACGCCGAGGTCGAGATGCGCGCCTACCTTCCTGGCGTCCTGACCCTCGGCAGCGTGAACACCGCAGCGCAGCTCGACCAGTGGATCGAGTTCGCGCGGGCTCGCGCCATGTTGGTCGAGGTTGCCTTCTTGCTGTCGCGAGATGCCGCCGACGAGTCGCTGCGTCAGCGCCTGGAGCAACTCGCCAAGCCCAACGTGCTGCGTCGCTGGAACGTCTATCGGTTCCAGGTTCGGTAGCGCGATGCCAACGCCACGGACGAACAGGATGTGCGCGCGCGCGATCCAAGCCTTCGCGGGCATTGCGTTGGCGGCAGGGTTCGCGCTCGCGTTGCCGCACGCAACCGAGGACTTGATCCTGCGCACACCGAGTGCGCTGCTGTTGCTGTGCGTCGGCATCGCTGGGGTTCCGATGTGGATCCTCGCGCATCGACGCTTGCGCCATTCCACTCCGCCGCCGTCGCGCGTTCTGCCCGTTGCGTTCTCGTCCGCGGTGTTCTTGTCGATTGGGTTCGTGGTCGTGTCGCCGAGCTTCCATGCATCGCGCGTCGGCTGCCTTTTTGCTGCGTGGTCGACGGTCGCTTCGGCAGCGTTGTGGCGCGCATCGGACAAGAGCAAGAAGCCGTCG
>CAIYFF010000529.1 GCA_903925435.1 uncultured Planctomycetota bacterium
CCCGTGGACCTGAACGAGCTCAAGATCGAACGCAAGAAGCCCGCCGCGGCGCGTCGGCGTGGAAGCCCCTGGCCGCTGCGCATCGCGGCGATCGTCGCGTTGCTGTTCGCGTTGTGGCTGTTCGGTCCGTCGGTGTCGGCGTGGACGGATCGCATGCGGTTGCCCGAGGTGAAGGTGCTCGTCGTGCGCGCGCCGGCGGCGGCTGCGGCAGCGGCGATCACGGGCACGGCGGCGAACGGCTACGTGATCGCGGCGCGGCGCGCGGCGCTGTCGTCCGACGTGCCGGGGCGCATCGTCGAGATGCTCGTGCAGGAAGGCTCGGTGATGAAGCGCGGCGACGTCGTCGCGCGCCTCTACCGCGACGAGTTCGCGGCTGCGCTCGCGCGCGCCGACGCCGAGGTGCAGGTAGCCGAGAGCGGCGTCGTGCGCAGCAAGGCGAGCGTGCTCGCAGCGCGCGCCGACGAGCAGCAGAGCCAGGACGCGGTCACGTCGCAGCAGCAACTGCTCGCCGAGGCCGAGGCGCAGAGCCGCTTCGCGCAGGCCGAACTGCAACGGGCGAAGGACCTGCTGCAACAGGGCATTGGCTCGCCGCGCGACGTCGAGCGTTCGCAGAGCGAAGGCTCGATGGCCGAAGCGCGCGTGCGTTCGCTGGAAGCCGTGCTGCGCCGCACCGAGCAGGCGCGCACCTCCGCGAAGTTGCGCGTCGAGGTCGCCGAGGCCGAGCAACAGGTCGCGACCGCGCAGCTCGCGGCAGCGACCGCGGCGCAGATGCAGGCAAAGGCAACGCTCGACAAGACCGACGTGAAGGCGCCGTTCGACGGCGTCGTCGTGCTGAAGGACGCCGAGGTCGGCGAAGTCGTGTCCCCCAACGTGCAAGGCGGCAGCAACGCGCGCGGCGCGGTGTGCACGATGGTCGACTTCGACTCGCTCGAAGTGCAGGCCAACGTGCCCGAGACGGCGCTCAAGGCGGTGCAGCTCGGCGCCCCGGCCGACGTGTTCCTCGATGCGTTCCCCGACCGCGCGATGAAGGGCCGCGTCGACCGCATCTGGCCGACCGCCGACCGCCAGAAGGCGACCGTCGAAGTCCGCGTCAAGCTGCTCGAACGCCGCGACGAACTGCGCCCCGAGATGGGCGTGCGCATCGTGTTCCGCACGGGCGAGCCGAGCCAGACGACGGACGCGAACGCCGCTCCGCCGAGCGCTGCGACCGCGATCCTGCCCGACAACGCGATCGTGGAGATCGACGGCAAGCCGGGCGCGTTCGTCGTCGAACGCGACGCGGTGCGCTTCGTCGAGGTCCGCATCGCCGAGCGCAAGTCCGGACAAGTCGGCGTCGAGTCCGGCGTGCGTCCGGGCCAGACCGTCGTCCTCGAACCGCCGGCGTCGTTGAAGACCGGCGACCGCATCCGCATCGCCGGGGCCTGACGCCACGCGCGCGTTCCGAAGAGCCTCGCACGAGACCCCCACCCATGACCGATTCGCGCATCGACATCCGTCGCCTCACCAAGACCTACCAACGCGGCGGCGAGACCGTCCACGTGCTCGACGAGCTCGACCTCGGCATGGAGGGCGGCACGTTCTACGCGCTGATGGGCCCGTCGGGCTCCGGCAAGACGACGCTGCTCAACATGCTCGGCGGCCTCGACGTGCCGGACTCCGGCGACGTGCTCGTCGGCGACGAGAACCTGAGCCAGCTGTCCGGCAACGAGCTCGCGCAGTGGCGCTCGCAGAACGTCGGCTTCGTGTTCCAGGGCTTCAACCTGCTGCCCGTGCTCACCGCGCGCGAGAACGTCGAACTGCCGCTGCTGCTGACGCCGCTGTCGAAGAAGGAGCGCCGCGCGCAAGCAGAGCGCGCGCTCGCGCTCGTCGGGCTCACGGACCGCATGGACCACAAGCCACGCGAGCTGTCGGGCGGCCAGGAGCAACGCGTCGCGATCGCGCGCGCGATCGCCACGGACCCCGCGCTGATCCTCGCCGACGAGCCGACCGGCGACCTCGACCGCACGACGGCGAACTCGATCCTCGAGCTGCTGCAGCGCCTCAACCGCGAGCTGAAGAAGACGATCCTCATGGTCACGCACGACCCCGAGGCCGCCGGCTACGCCGACAAGGTGATCCACCTCGACAAGGGCAAGCTCGGCCGCATCGAGGACAACCGCAAGCCGGCAGGAGCGCGCTGATGCCGTTCCACCTGTTGTTCCGCAACCTCACCGGCCACTGGCTGCGCTCGCTGCTGACGATCCTGTCGGTGGCCGTCGCGGTGTTCTTGATCTGCGTGCTGCACGCGGTGGTCACCGGCCTTTCGCGCACGGTCGAGACGGCGTCGAGCAACCGCCTGCTCGTGCAGTCGGCAGTGAGCCTCTACGTCGACCTGCCGCTCGCCTACCAGCAGAAGCTCGCGTCGGTCCCCGGCGTCGAGGCGATCTGCAAGTGGCAGTGGTTCGGCGGCCGCTACGAACAGGACAAGGGCGGCTTCTTCGCGCAGTTCGGCATCGACCCGGACACGTTCGCGAAGAGCTACCCCGAGATCACCGTCACCGAAGGCAGCTACGAGGAGTTCCAGAAGACGCGCACGGCGTGCATCGTCGGCGCGGACCTCGCGTCGAAGTACGGCTGGAAGATCGGCCAGACGGTCCCGATCCTCGGCACGATCTACCAGCGCACCGACGGCCAGCCGTGGCAGTTCCTCGTCGCGGGCATCTACGAGTCGAGCACACCGACGATCGACCAGCAGACGCTCTACTTCCAGTTCGAGTACCTGCGCGAGTCGCTGGAGACGGGCGGCGCACAGGGCCCGGACGGCATCGGCGTCTACATGCTCAAGGTGGCCGAAGGCCACGACCCCGTCGAAGTGCAGCGCGCGTCGGACGCGCTGTTCGAGAACGGGCCGCAGCGCGTGCAGACGACGACCGAGGCGGAGTTCAACCGCCAGTTCGTGACGATGCTCGGCGACGTGCCGACGCTGATGCAGATGGTCGGCAGCGCAGTGCTGTTCGCGATCTTCTTCGCGGTGCTCAACACGATGATCATGGCGGGCCGCGAGCGAACGAAGGACATCGGCATCCTCAAGGCGCTCGGGTTCACCGACGCGACCACCGCGTTGCTGCTCATCGGCGAGTCGCTGCTGCTGTGCGCGCTCGGCGCGGCGCTCGGCGCGGGCCTCGGCGTGGCGCTCGAGCCCGCGTTCCAGGCGACCGTGTCGGCGATGATGCCGGGCTTCGGCTTCGACAAGGACACGCTGCTGCTCGGCACAGGCCTCGCGCTCGCGATCGGGCTCGTCTCGGGCGTGGTCCCCGGCATCCGCGCCGCGCGGCTGACGACGGTCGCGGCGCTCAAGGAGATCGGCTGATGGCGCTCGTCCCCTTCCGCTACAACGTGCGCAGCCTCTGGGTGCGGCGCTCCTCGACGCTGCTGACCATGTGCGCGATCGGCGCGACGGTCGCGGTGCTCGCGTTCATGCTGTCGCTGCAGCAGGGATTCGTGTTGCTGTTCCAGCAGAACGGCAGACAGGACATCGCCGTGTTCTTGCGCAAGGGCGCCACGTCCGAGGGCGAGTCCGGCATCACGCAGGAGCAGGCGCAGCTGCTGACGAAGGAGGTCCCCGAGGTCGAGAAGGACGCGGCGGGCAACCCCATCGCCAGCGCCGAGCTCTACCTCGCGGTGCGCCGCCGCAAGGCCGACGGCGGCGAGACGAACATCGCGCTGCGCGGCGTGCAGCCGATGACGTTCGCCGTCCACGGCGACGACGTGAAGGTCACCGAGGGCCGCACCTTCGCGCCCGGCAGCGACGAGCTGATCGTCGGCGAAGGGCTCCTCGGCCGCGTGCCGGAGTGCCGGGTCGGCGAAGTGATGCAGATCAACACGGTGCCGTTCCGCGTCGTCGGCGTGTTCTCCGGCAAGGGCGGCTACCGCAGCGAGATCTGGGGCGACCTCGATCGCCTGAGCCAGGCGCTGCAGCGGCCGGTCCGCAGCCGCGTGATCGCGCGCGTCCGCGCGGACGCGGACCTGAAGGCCGTCGAGACCCGCTACGAGTCCGACCTCCGCGTCCAGCCCAAGGTCCAGACCGAACGCGACTACCTGTCGAGCCAGACCCAGCGCCTGACGCTGACGTTCACGATCCTCGGCGGCTTCCTGGCCGTCATCATGGGCATCGCCGCCGTCTTCACCGGCACCAACGCGATGCTCGCGGCCATCAGCTCGCGCACGCACGAGATCGGCATCCTCCAGGCGGTCGGCTACCGCCCCTTCGCGGTCTTCGCGTCGTTCCTGCTCGAGGCGGCCCTGCTCGGCCTCCTCGGCGGCCTGTTCGGCTGCGCGCTGGTGCTGCCGTTCCAGGGCATGGAGACCGGCACGATGAACCAGACGTTCTCCGAGGTCACCTTCGCCTTCCGGACCACGCCCGTCGTGCTCCTGACCGCGATCTCGTTTGCGATGGGACTCGGCATCATAGGCGGCGCCTTCCCCGCCCTGCGAGCCGCGCGGATGCTGCCGACGCAGGCCCTGCGCCGAGCCTGACCTCTGGCGACCCGCCCCCGGGGCGGAAGTGCCCCCCGCCGGACTTGACCTTGGCAAGAACGTCGCTACGGTTCTCGCGCGCCGAAAGCCGATGAGGCCGCCGGCACGCAATCCTCGATAGCTCAGTTGGTAGAGCAGGTGACTGTTAATCACCGGGTCGCAGGTTCAAGTCCTGCTCGAGGAGCCAGCTCGCTGGAGACAGCGATCGAGACCGCCTCGTGGTGAAGAGCCACGGGGCGGTGTCGTTTGTGGCGGGCGGGTGGAAGGGGTGAGTTTGCCGGGAGTTGCGGCGGGGTGGACCGACTCGGCGGGCATCGCGCGGTCGTGCGGGCGTGGTCTGCGAGGCTCGCGGCGGCGATTGGCGGCGTGCTCTCCGGAGAGCGGGAGAGAGCCGGTTCTCTGGTTAACCGTTCGGGAGAGTACTCGCGGCCGAGGCGGCGGGGACGAAGGGGTCGGCTGGCGCTGGGGATCGTTCGCGGGGTGGCCGGTGCTTCGGCAGCGAAGATTCTTCGCAGGGCCAAGGCTGGCAACGTCAGGGCGGTGGAACCGCACAGAGGCGGACACGGGGCGCTGAGAAGCCCCGGTTCATGCGGTCCGCCCGTCGCCCGTGCTGCACCTTCGAGCCGCTCCGATCGACGATGGCGGCCAGGACCATGACGAGAACGCAGCTGGCTCGGCGGTCGGCGGAAGCACGACGGGACACCGATCTGCAGCCGCGAGGCCGACGAGACCCGCGCCGAAGTCGCCCTTCCTGCGACGCAGTCGCCAGATCAACGAGGCCATCGTCCCGATGGGGATGCGGACTTCCTCCGGCAGGAATCGCAGTCTGAGTCCGTCGCGCTCCTCTGCTCCCGCAGCGCGGCCATCTCCTTGCGTCGCTTCATGCCCGCAGGATGCCGGCGGTCACCGGAGCTTCCAGGTGTGCCCCACGCGACGGTTACTAAGATGCTACAGCGGGAGTGCGTATTGCCCGCTAACCGCGATATCTCGTATATACAGTTTGCCATCTATCTCAAACTCAAGCTTACGCACGGAGCTGGACGCGCCCCTCAACCAAAACACACCAGCCACGTCCACATCAACTTGCTCAAGACCGGTCACCCAGACGCCCGACACGTCATATACGCCTCGAACAATACACTGCTTTCCCGCAAGACCCGTAACTTGCCCGCCTATACCCCCAAGTGGTTCACATTGCATAACAACAGTATTGGTCCCATCGTGAGGAATGCTTGCCATGCACTCGCAGGAATCGACAACCCTCATCACCAGAGCAACATCGCCCGCAAACAGAGGCAATGCCACGCAACCTCGCTCGTCAAGTGGAAATTGCCGACGCGAGCCGAGCTGACCTCGCACTTCAACGCACCCGGCCACCGCGCCGCCGTCGACTCGCACTCCTTGAATTTCGATGACACGCTCCTTCTCAAGGTCGAAGTCCACACGGAGCCCATTTCTGATTACTATGGTCTTGCGCACGGGCGAATACCCTTTGGCTGCGGCCATCACTTCAAGACTCACCCCCTCTTTGCATCCCGGCAAATGAATCTCGCCCGAGGCATCAGCGACACCCTCCCAGAGCGGATAACGATGAGTGAAAACCCGAGCTCCAGGCAATGGACTTCCACTCGCAGCACGCACACTCATTACAGCGTCAACTCCTACCTCCAAAGCAATGTCATCGACCATGAATGCTCTATCGCGTTTGTAGCCCTGCGGAAGACCTCGCACTGTCACACTATTGTAGCCACTTGCAATGACCCCAAACCATAGGCACTCAGAAGCGTCATCGACAGCTAATGTGAAGCCGCCGCGCGCGTCGGTCCTCGTCGCCTTTCGCGGACCCATCTTAATCATCACCTCCGCGTTCTGCAAGGGCATACCGCTGCTTACAGCCAAGACTCTTCCGCTGACGGTCGCTTCTAGTTTGCGGACTGTCATTGGCGGCATGACCAAGTCTCTCTCGGAATCGCTTGCCACATCACAAACGCTCTCATCCGAAAGCTGAGCCCATGGAGAACTCTGGACTACGACTGCACGCAACTCGCCATGCCGTGGCACCATGCCTTGATACAAGGCCCTCGCCCAGCCTCGCTCATCACTAGTGCATTCCGCACATTCAACACCCTGTAGCTCGATTGCGATTCGGACTCCCTGCGCTGGCTTTCCGTCTTCAGTAACAACGAGCACCGCGAGATGCGCGTCCAAGGAATGCTTGTTATTCTCCCGGTTCGCAAACTCCACTGCGACCCTGCCAGCTTCGCCAGTATCACTGATCGAAGAAACGTCGCCTTCACTGGCATCATTGACTACGCGGACGCTTGGGAGTCGCTTCAAGGACTCCCCATCTGTCCCTAGACCATCTCCTGAGATCCAGATTAGGAACAGGCAAAGAATCGCCGCAATGCCGGCAGTGAGAACCCGCATTGCAGTCCTAGAGTTTGATCTTGTTGTCTGCACCACAATTCACCGTAAAGACCTTGCTACGCTCGCCAAGGCAATCTTCGAAAACCACAGGCTCCTCGGTGCGCCACGCACTTCCAGCAAGCCTAAATGCGCCGTCGGGCCCCACCGGGCACCATGCCCATGGACAAGAAGCCCCAGGTCCCGCAAGCAGCCTGCCCCATGGTCGACGGTCCCCTTCGATTGTGCCGGAATACACACAGGGCGACTCGAAGCGGACCGCGACGTTGCAACCGCCGGCCGAAACGTGGAAGCGGGAGACCCCTACGAGCCAATCGTCCATTACTATTACCGCGGAGTAATCACCGCAAGGTAGGATCGGCGTGCGCCACGGCCATACCGCCATAGGGCATTGGAACAGCCTCTCGCCGGCGCTATCTATTAAGTAGAAGTCACGGCGACTAAATCCGATCCCATCGCCTTCGGGCGGCAACTGGATCTCGTCAAAAACCGCCTGGCCGTAGTCCGACAGGTCAATTTCCATCGATTCCGCATCGGACGTGGGCCATGTGCCTAGCACCTGATAGTTGCCAGGGCCAACCACACGCAGATCGCTGGGGTGGGGAGCATTAGCGAGAAACGTAATCCCGCTCGACTCAATAACGCCGACGCTGCCGGTGACCATTTTCCCGTAGTTGGCAGCCAGCATTCCCCGCGGTTCCGCAATAGTGATACCCCCATCTAAGAGATGCGGTGACGTGCGCAATCTAATGGTCCGACTCCCGATTTCGGTCTTTACAACATCCTCATGCAAGAAGGTCCCACCACCACTGCGAGTCAGTTTTCGCACCTCTATCCTATCGGAATATGCGACTACTGCGCGCAATCTGTCCAAGTCATTACCCACCCGGATCTCTGGGCCGCTCAAGCCAGATCTCCCCCATTGCCCGAGCAGGGTCGTCAAGGGGTAAGTGGAGACTATTGAGAGTTGGTTAGCGTCTTGGGGCAGCTTCGGTGGTGTCAGAATCTCCCTCCAGGGAACTATCTTGATCTCTCCCAAGTCGAGTATTTCCCGGGCGGAGCCTATCTCCTCGACAGTATGCGGGTAGTGGGCACCTGCTTCGAATGCAAGGAAAACGATCTGTGCGCTGGGATTGACGAGAAGATCTCTTTGATCGACGCGAACAGCCGCAATTGGATTGCCGGGGCCACCAAATCGTATGAATTGGCGAAGCGGCCGAGCACTTCGCCTACCTTGGTAATCGTCCAAGGCTACAAGATGCCCTATGAGCGCAACCTGCCCCCCTCCCTCCACGACCAGCTTTAAATCTTTTGCGCGCCACGTTGGATCAGGCACATACACCCTCTCGCTGAGTCCAATTTGGAATAATATATTTCGGGACTCCCCAGAATCGTATGTGACCACTGAATTGGACACTGACCCTCGAAGTTCAGCGGTGATAACCATCGACGCCATCCCCTTTGCAAGTGGCGCCTCATAGCGCCGGACACCATTGTTCGTGGCAATTTCGTGAAGGGACCACCCGTCCTTGCGAGGTTCCTCCGACAGCTCTAGCTCTAAAGCCATCTGCAGGGCGGAGATCCTTGAATCCGACGAGGCACGATCGGCGACTAATTTGCTTTGCTTCTCGCAGCCTGATGTGCAAAGTAACACTAGCACGAACAGGCGCGTGCACGGGCTTGCTGGACTGATGGGCATTTTGGACTGACCACGTGGGGACGCTCGCGCAGACGATCTAGACATCGTTGTAGTCAGAGCATCAAGCACTGAGAAGGAATGCTAGAAGTGGTTTCCCAAAGCGCCAGAGGCTGCGGCTCGCTCGCTGGCCATTTGTGAAAAACACTTCTAGGGAGTCCAGAAGCTGCAAATGCACTTTAGCTTGTCCGTGTACCCATTGACAGGGCACCCAGGGCACGCGCCATGCAACCCAGTGGAACAGTCGATTGCCCCACAAGTGCGCCCACCTGTGCACCCCAGGCAGGCGGTAGGACTGCAGTTACCCGCAGAAGGAGCGTCATCCCCATAACACTCGCAAACGGTGCCGCCCCCATCAGTGCCGCACTTCTTGTTGGCAAATACCAAGTTGTACTCCGCCACGGGAGCGATGATCCATCTGGCTCGAGAAAAATCGGGCTCATAGGCCGTTTCCGGAGAAACGCCGGCCGACAAGAGCATCAGTGCGGCAGCAATCGAGGCCAAAAGGCGCAGGAGAGTTTTCATGCTTTTCCTCGTCAACTTCTAGGGTCAAGGTGGGTCTACATTAGTGGATTGAGGTGGTGAGTGCGGAGGTTCACCCTATAGCCCTCGTCGATCGCTGAGTTCCCAGCACCGTGCAGTGCGTGCCACTGAGCGGGGGAGCATCGCCCTCCGTCCGTCGCCGGTCTCGGCCGGTCGGCAGGCGGACCCTGCCACAGCAAGATCGGCGCGTTCCAGAGCGATGGAGTCTGTGCGCGAAACATGCTCATCAAGTCCCTCAGCGTAGAGCAGAGCCTTTGCTAACAACCACAGTTCGCTACTAGCAAATTCGAGGCCCCGAGGCAACGCGTCGCTCCATGGATTTCCGGAGCGAGAGCGCGACAGCGAGTGCGTTCAGCGGCAACTGCGCTGCTACTCGCCGGTTGAGGCCGCGACGTCGCCGCTCCATTATTTTTCGAAGGCCCGCAACGACGCAAGCCTGACCGGCAAGAGGTGGCCACTGTGGCTCGTGACTGACGTCGGCATCCCGCCGACAGCCGTCGGCCCCCCGCCGTCGCCATCCCGCCAGCAACCGCCCGCGCCGCCTGCTATACTGCACGCAGCCCGAGCCCCCGCTCCAAGCCCCGAACTCCAAGCGGCTCACGCCCTTCCGCCTGGAGTTCCGATGGCCACCACGCCCGCGCCACCCGTCGAGATCGTCCCGATCTCCCGTCTCTACTGCAGCCCGACCAACCCGCGCAGCAACGACGCTGCGGTGCCGCAGATCGCCGCCTCGCTTCGCCGCTTCGGCTGGCAGCAGCCCGTTGTCGCCCGGCCCGACGGCGAGGTCATCGCCGGCAACACTCGCCTCAAAGCCGCCCAGCAACTCGGCATGGCCGAGGTACCGGTCTGGTGGTTCCACGGCACCGACCTCGACGCGACTGCCTACGCGATCGCCGACAACCGCACGCACGAGTTCGCGCAGTGGAACGACGCCGAACTCATCAAGCTGCTCGAACACCTGAAGGCCGAGGACTCGCTCGACGGAGTCGGCTACGGCGACGAGGACATCGACGTGCTGGTCGAGCAACTACGTGCGCAGGAAGAAGTCGATCTCGACCTCGATGATGACGGTGCAGGCGAACCGCCCGCAGTCGCGACCGCACAGCGCGGCGATCTGTGGCTGCTTGGCGAGCACCGGTTGCTGTGTGGCGACTCGACGTGCTTGCCCGATGTGCTGCGGTTGATGGATGGCGACAAGGCTGCGCTCGTAGCGACCGACCCGCCCTACTTGGTGGATTACACCGGCGAGCGCCCCAACGACTCAGGGAAGGACTGGACCGACAGCTATCGCGAGATCGACATCGAAGACGCCGACGGGTTCTTCCGCGCGGTGTTCGCCAACGTGCTCGAAGTGCTCGGCTCGCACGCTGCGATCTACTGCTGGCATGCGCACAAGCGATGCGGCGACATCCAGCGCATCTGGCGCGACCTCGGCATCCTCGACCACCAGCAGATCATCTGGGCGGCTACGCGGTGCGCGAGGTCGCATTGCCCTAGACATGCGACGTGTACCGCCGCGGCAAAACCACCCCTCCATGCACAACCAGACCTTCCTGAGCACGAAGCACCCGATTACGTCCCCCATCGCTCGCGCACGCCTGGGGTAGATCGCGACCGTCGGGAGGGCTGACAAGAAGTGCAACCAACCCTTCGGGGATCGTCCCGGGTCGGGGATGGCGAGCCCCCCTCGTAGACGGTGGCAGGGACGTCAGAACTCGCGGGCGACGCCCGAGCTACGGAGCCGAAGCGGCCGCGGAGCGGGTTCGTACATCGGGGTCGGATCTGCCGCGAGCGGCTTCGTTCATCACGTACCTCGACCAAGTCAGGATCGACGACTTGACAACCCTCAAAAGGCGGAGATGAAAGACGATGCATGAACAAGCTTGCTCTACAAGCGTTGCTGCTGCTTTCCAGCGCCCTCGGCAGTTCGATTACACTCGCGGCGCAGACTCCAGCAACGAGCGGGGACGAGTTGCCTGCCAACGGTAAGTGGGAGTGGTGGGAGGACCCTTCCAGCACTGGCACAGCCGTCAGCTTCACAACGGGTGCGGGCGGGGACGCCTACTTTGGCAGCGTTTCCCTGCAGAAGGACCTCATCGCTCCCGGCGAGGCCTATCGGGTATCCTCAGGAGATGAGGCCGGAGTGGGGTTCGTGCACGTGTATGTCTTCCACATATCGGGCGACAAGGGTTACACATGGAAGAAGTACCGAGTCCAGCTGATCGGCAGCCCGGCCAACAAGCTCAGTAACAACGCAGCGCAATGGACCGAGGTGGCCCACGGCACACTCTGTCCTACGACGTGAGGAACGACTGTGCCTTGGGCCCTGCCAAGCCCGCAACCGCTTGAGATCCCGTCATCGTTACATCGATGCAAGGCTTTTTGGCTGCAATGGGTGGCAGGCGGCAATGCCCATGCAGCTTGATCGCGCAACTCCGACTCTGCCGGAATCCGACGCTCGCGCCGGCATTCCGCCGCCTCAAGTATAAATGGATCTATGGGAATCCGATTGGGTAACTAGGCATAGCTAATCGCCCTGAGGTCTTCTGTCGTCATGCGCTCGCAGCCAGTCCGCGACCGCTCCGGCCGCGCTCGGCTGGCAAGGCGAGCGCCGCGTTCGGTAATCGGCATCCTCGGCTCTCGTTCGCGATTCACACGCATTGCTTGCCTCGCTGCGGCTTCGCAGACTGGATTTCTCGCGCGACCACACCCTGCGCAGGTGCAGGGCGTGCCCGCTGACTCATGCTGGAGGTCAATTTTTAGCTTTGTGGCATGGAAGACCGCGACCTCAATGCCCGCATCCTCGGCCTCGTCGACCCGTGGCAAGTCCGCGACGTCCAGTTCGACCTGGCCGCCGAGGAAATGCGCGTGACTGTGGCTCCGAAATCGAACGCGACGCTCGCATCCCCCGAGTGCGGCAAGGCCTGCACTGGCTACGACACGCGCAAGCGCAGCTGGCGGCATCTCGACACCTGCCAGTTCAAGACCATCCTAGTCGCTGACGTGCCGCGCGTGAGGCGTGTAGCAGTCCGGGCTACTAGGACCGGTCTCGGTGTGGCCAAGCGGAACCGCAAAGTTGGGGCATCCTGGACCACCCCGGCTCGGGCGGGCGAGACCGCGCGAGTTAGGGCAGGCAGGCAGCACGCGCGCCCGGGGCAGCTTGCCCCCCTCCCGATTAAGGAGAATCAACCTTCCCCGCTTGGGTCCATCCTCACAGAATGTCGATGTAGAACTCAGCTCAACAACCCAGTTCCACCCTCCCTATTGCAGCCGCCGAAAATGGACTTCCCAGGATGATGCCGGCACACACGAGAGGACAAAGCGCCCTCCCAGCGACTCGACAACGCAGAGCATCCGTGGCGCTCTTGCTACTTGGCTGCGCAGCGGCCGTGATTGCATTCTGGGTCCTTTCTGCAGACACACTTACCGATGTGCGCCAGAGCGCCTTGGAACACAGCGTTTCTGGGGCCCCACCAATCGCAGACATTGCCGCACATCCGGAGCACGCCCCAAACAGCGATGATCGACAACAAGTATCTAGTCCGCCAACATCGCGGTCGACATCTCAGTGGTTTGCGGTCATAGACAAGTTGTCTCGAGGGCCCATCCACACATTTGTCGCAGAATCCAAGGCGGCGGGGCTCAAGCTCCAGTGCGTTCGCACGCGAGCCCGCATCCTCGCCTCTGGACCCCTGGGCAGCTCATTCTCAGTATCAGCCCAAGGTTACGAAACTGCGGAGGCCGTACTTCTGAGCCCCTCTAATTCACCGGGTCAACCTAGGACGATAGAGCTATCTGGAGACATCGCATGCGCATGCGCGATCTTCGTCACAAGTTCCGTTGGACATGCCGTGGCCGGCGCCCATATCTACACGATGCCTGCCGAGGGAGATCCCGCCATTGTCGCCACGACTGACAGGGACGGGACTGCCCATGTGCCGCCGTCCTCCTTCCCCGTCGTAGCTCGCACCGGCTCTTTGATATCACAGATAGAGCTGTCCCCGGATTTCGAGCGGACAATCCTCGTTCTTCAGGAAGGAGCGCAGCTTGAGCTTGATGACCCGGGCGCCCTCAACAGCGGGGTCCGATTGCACCTAGCCTCTGCGACAACGTCAGCAAACTTCGAGCTTCTTCTAACGCACAAAGGTCCCATGTCCATAACCATCCCATGCGGACCCTATGCCATTTCAGCTTCCGATGAAGACGAAGCTCGCCTTATCCGGATTCAAACAAGACAGAGCCCCTCTGATACACCGCCTTTCGAGTGGGTGGCGAATGCCACGCTACCCCCTGGCACGAGTAGGCTGGTCCTTGCTCCTAAGGGGGGTCTCTCGGCTGCTCTCCGTGACTCCGAATCTGGCGCCCCCATCGTCAAAGCGTCAATTTCAGTACTCATGCGCTCTCGAAACGGGGACATTCGAGCTATGCACGAAACCGGAATGCAGGATCGGCCTGACGGCGTATATCAAGTGCTGCCTAATAGGGGGCTCCACTTGGCGGCGGCAGCTGAGTACATCGCCGTGCAGGCGCCAGGATACACACCGATAGCGCAAATGCCCGTCCCTTCACCATCCTCCACCATCTACTTGCGAAGACTCGCATCAGATCGAGAGCGATACATATCGCCGACATTGCGCAATGGGCTACCCATTGAGCACCTGGAGATCCGGGACAGCCATGGCGCTCCCGTATTCTTCCAGGAGTGGCACACCGAGGAATCTGCAATCCAGTTCCATTGGTCTGGAGGTGACATTCACGTACTCGTATGTGGATCACCCATCACCCGCATCGCCAATGATCAGCTCGAGACGAGCAAGACTATCAGTATCGATGTGCCGCGATTGACCGGCTGCCTGCGGCTATCGAATGGAGCGTCTTCCTCTGCAAGTCTCGATGCGATTTGGGACAATGGTCGCGCCACTGCGATCTCCGACGAGAAAGACCTCGTTTTCCCATACCTACCTGCGGAGTCGGTCACGATCGTAGTTGCCGGCACGTCTGCCACCCCGCCAACAAGAGCTCATTGGCGTAATATTGCCATCCCTCTTGGCAAAACGGCAGAACTCGAGACTGGCGACATCGCTTGCGGCGGAGCAATTCCTGGGACTGTATCTCTAGTCTGTAGGTCTAGGCCAATACTATTTGCAGCGCCCCTCTGGGGAAGCGATGACATGGACACAACATGCTCTTCGCAGTACTTTGTAGGCATCGACCCAGACGGTGAATTTTGGTTTCAGCAGCTACCCTGCAAGCCCACAGGCATCTCATTCTTCACCATTGTTGGGTCGGCAAACCAGCGGCTGTTGTCACACCCCCTCTCGAGCAGGCCCTACGAAATTCGACTTGGCGACATTCGAGTCGACATTGATGCTGGCCGCACTGATGTTGTTTCCATTTCTCTCACTGTCAGATCCTCGGCCCACGGGGGCGCTGATCGGACTCGGGTGCAATCCCGCTCCGGCCCCGGATCCATTGTTTTCGCATATGTCCCTGAGGGTCTTCACGAAGTGAGGCGTCTATCCTCAGGCGGCAAATCGGGCGCTGCAATTCCTCTTTTCGTGAAGGCAGGCGACCTGACGACAGTTGCAGTCAAATGAGCACCGTCCTGTCCGAAAACTCGATTGCCCACACACATCGGCCCTCACCGGCCTTGCGGCGGTAGAAGTTCAGCACCACGCTCTGGTACCGGCAAGTGTTCCGAGCGGGGTGCGATCAGCGCCCGCAACTCCGCCTCGGTCGCGCTCGTCATCCTGCGAATCGTGGCCGTGGAATCGGTTGCGGCGGCATTCCCGTGCTGTCCGAAAACTCGATTGCCCACACACACCGAACCTCACTGTCGTGATCCACAACGGCCCCCGGACCACCCGAGAGCGTCACGGGGCGCACAGTACACACCGCCACCCCGGCGAACCACCCCCGCCACTCCGTCCCCAACTTTGCAGCACGCCGGCCACCCGCCGGCGCGGCGCTACCCGGCCTTGCGGCGGTAGAAGTTCAGCATCCCACCAAGCCGACCCCGGCGCTGCACCGCGCCCGTGCCGCAAAGGTCCTCGGGCAAC
>CAIYFF010000530.1 GCA_903925435.1 uncultured Planctomycetota bacterium
GCCACCGCCGGAGCGATCCGGATCGCCTGCCATCGCGGAGCCGTCGCGCTTTCGCGCTCCCGTGCTCGCTTCGATCGACGCGCACTTCCTGCCACTCGACATTCATCGCGCACGACAGGCGCTGCGCGAGAGCCTCGCGCTCGCATGTGCACGAGCAGCACAGAAGCTCGACAAGAAGATCGAAGGTCTCAGCGAGCAGCTATCGATGGCGGATCGCTCGTCGAAGATGCGCGAAGAGGCGGACCTGATCCTCGCATACCTCCACGCGATTCCGCGCGGCGCCGAGTCGATCGAAGTCGACGACCCCATGGGCAACGGCACGCGAGTGCTCGAGCTCGATCCCGCGCTGCCCGCGCGGCAGCAAGCCGAAGCTCGCTACGACAAGGCTCGGCGGCTCGACGAAGGCCGCGCGATTTCCGAGCAACGACTCTCGCAGGCGCAGCAAGAACGCGCGGCGCTGCTCGCCGTGCGTGCAACGATCGACGCCACCGACGCGGATGACGAGGACGCGCTTCGCCGATGCGAGTCCGACCTGCAGAAGCTCGGCGCCGTGCCGCGCACCCGAGTCGAAGCGAAGCCGGACACGCAGCAGAAGAAGAGCAAGGACAAGGTCCACGGCGAGAACGTCCGTCGCTACGTGAGCATCGAGGGCTACGAGATCCTGGTCGGTCGCGACAACCAACAGAACGACCGGCTGACTCTGCGCATCGCCAAGGGCAATGACCTGTGGCTGCACGTCGGCGGCAACCGCCCCGGATCGCACGTCGTAGTGCGACTGCCCAAGGGCAAGACGGCGAGCCTCGACACGCTGCTCGATGCGGGCACGCTGGCCGTGCACTTCAGCAAGGCGCGCGGCGAGCGATCGATCGACGTGATCTACACGTTCGCGAAGAACGTGCGAAAGCCGAAGGGGTTGCCTGCGGGCGCCGTCGTGCCGTCGCAGACGAAGACGATCACCGTTCGGCTCGACGAAGCGCGACTGAAGCGATTGCTGTCGGGCTCGGACGACGACACCTGATCGCGCCACGCGACGGCTGTGCGACACCTCGCATGCGGCCGGTGCGGTAGCATCCGGCGATGCGCGCCCTCTTCGCTTCGCACGCCTGCTTCCACGCGCCGTTGCTCGCGGCCCTGCTCTGCGCCGTCGATGCGCGCGCCCAGACGCCCTCGGCACCCGCGACCAAGGATCCCGCGAACGCACAGCCGACTGCCGCGAAGCCTGAGCTGCCCGACCTCGGCGCGCCGGCGGCCCTTCCCGAAGGAGCGCCGAAGCAACTCGAACTCGTCACGCGCCAGCGCCTCCGCGAGCACGCGTATTGGCTCGCCGACGACGCGCGCAAGGGCCGCTTCACCGGCAGCGCCGCGCAACGTGAGGCCGCGGACTACGTCATGAAGCAGTGGAAGGCGCTCGGGCTGCAGCCGCTCGGCGACAAGAAGACGTATCTGCAGACCTATCCGCTCGAAGCGACCACGCTGCACGCGAGCTCTTCGGTCCAGATCGCCGGCTACGAGTGCAAGGACTTCGCGGTCTTGCCCGCCGGCGACGGCAAGTTCTCGGCGCAAGGC
>CAIYFF010000531.1 GCA_903925435.1 uncultured Planctomycetota bacterium
CCCTTCTTGTGCGCCAAGGCGCGCTAGCCCATGGCTCCCCGATGACAGGAACGGATCGCGAAGGCCTGTTGCGGTTGATGTCGGCGTTGCCGAAGCCAGGCCCTTCGGAGGAGCTGATCCTGCGCCCCGATGGCGACGTGCCGCTGGCGATGTGGCGCAGCGCAGGCGAGCCGCCGCGCGCATTCGTTCTTGAGGGCGACACAGCGAAGGAGCTGTTGCCCGAAGACGATCCAGACCTTCCGGCCGCGAAGCGCTTTGGCAAGAAGTCGCGCATGCAGCGCGCGTTGGAGCCTGCGCTCGGCGAAGTGAGCGAGCCCAAGCTGATCGCGTGGCGCCCAGGCAAGCGGGCGGTAGTGCGGGTGCAGCGCGGGGACGCGACGCTGTTCGTGAAGTTCCTCGACAAGAAGACCTATCGCCGCGCCGCCGCGACGTTTGCCGCGATGCCAGAGCCAGTCGCGCCGATGGCGTTTGCGAAGGCGTCGACCCTGATCGATGGCGAATGCGCCTACGTCGCCGAGGTGGCGCAAGGCGTGTGCTTGCGCGACTTGCTCGCGCGCGGCGAGACGCCGCCGTGGGACTTGCTCGACCGCGCCATTCGCTCGCTGCGCACTACGCCTGTGCACGACGCGATGCCGACGATCGACTTTACATCGGCGCTCGACGCGGGCGTGCGCATGCTGCGCAAGGGCGCGGTGCTGCTGCCGGAGCTTCTGCAACGTGCGGACCGTCTCGCACGCGTGGCGTCGCCTTCGACCGTTTGCGCGGGCTTCGTGCACGGCGACTTCCACGATCGACAGCTGTTCTTCACGCACGACCGCGCGACGTTGATCGACCTCGAGACGATCGGCCGCGGCGATGCGCACTTCGACGTCGTCAACATGGCGGAGCAACTGCGGCTCCGCTCGTTGCAGCAGACCGGCGCGGACGACGGCATGTGCGATGCCTTGCTCGATCGCCACGAAGTCACCGGCGACGTGCGCGCGCGCTTTGGGGTCGCAGTCCGCGCGCGGCTCTGCGGCGTCTACGCGCTGCGGCCGAAGTGGGCTGGGCTCACGCAGCGCCTCTTGTCCGAAGTCGACGCGATGCTCGCACGGCTTGCCTGAGCCGCCGCCGGGCGTCCTTTGTCTTGCGCCGCAAGGGCGGAAACCCTACTCCGGAGCCACCAAAAGGGCCGTTTGGGCCCTCCCGAGCTCCGCCATGAAGACCGACAAGAAGAAGTCTCCCAAGCCAAAGCGCAACGCAACCACCGCTGCGCCTCTTGGGCCCGTCGGCCAGTTCGTCGCGCACCACTACCGCCACTTCAACGCCGCCACGGTCGTCGACGCCGCCAACGCGTATCGCGCGCACATCGATGGTGGCGGACGCATGATGATCACGCTCGCCGGCGCGATGAGCACTGCAGAGCTCGGCATCTCACTCGCAGAGATGATCCGCCAAGACAAGGTGCACATGATCTCGTGCACGGGCGCCAACCTCGAAGAGGACGTCTTCAACCTCGTCGCGCACGACTTCTACGAGCGCGTGCCGCACTACCGCGAGTTGTCGGCCGAGGACGAAGAAGCGCTGCTCAAGCGCCACCTCAATCGCGTCACCGACACCTGCATCCCCGAAGGCGAAGCGATGCGCCGGATGGAGAAGGCGATGCTCGAAGTGTGGACCGACGCGGACAAGAAGGGCGAGCGCTTCTTCCCCCACGAGTTCTTCTACAAGGTGCTGCTGAGCGGAAAGTACGAGCGCCACTACCAGATCGATCCGAAGGACTCGTGGATGCTCGCGGCGGCCGAGAAGAACCTGCCGATCATCGTCCCTGGTTGGGAGGACGCGACGCTCGGCAACATGTATGCGGCGGCCGTGATTCGTGGCGACATCAAGAACGTGCACACGGTCAAGACGGGCATCGAATACATGA
>CAIYFF010000532.1 GCA_903925435.1 uncultured Planctomycetota bacterium
GACGATCAGCGATCCCAACGGCGACCTCACGTTCTTGCGCATCTACAGCGGCACCATGTCGCAGGGCGAGAAGTACTACAACGGCCGCACGCGCAAGTACGAGCGCATTGGTCGTCTGATGCGCATGCACGCGAACCAGCGCGAGCCAATCGAGTTTGGTCGCGCGGGTGACATTGTCGCGGCGGTCGGCATCAAGGATGCGATCACCGGCGACACGCTGTCGACCAAGGAAATGCCGGTCGTCTACGAGGCGATGAACTTCCCGGACACCGTGATCAGCATGGCCATCGAGCCCAAGGCTGGCGCGGACCGCGACAAGCTGTCGCAAGTCATCGGCAAGCTCGTCCGCGAGGACCCGACGTTCAAGGCGCGCACCGACGAGCAGACCGGCCAGACGGTCATCAGTGGCATGGGTGAGCTTCACCTCGAGGTGAAGTGCAACATGATCATGAATGACTACAAGATCCCGGTGACGGTCGGAAAGCCGAAGGTCGCGTACAAGATGACGCTCGCCGGTCCGAAGGACGTCGAAGCGCGTCACATCAAGCAGTCGGGTGGTTCGGGTCAGTTCGCAGTCGCACGCGTCCGTTTCTCGACGGACGACGCGATCGAGGACCTCGAATTTGTCGACGCGGTCAAGGGCGGCTCGGTGCCGCGCGAATACATCCCTGCCGTCGAGCAGGGCATCCTCGCTGCGGTCACGGGCGGCGGCCGTCAGGGCTTCCCCTACGTCAAGGTCAAGGCGGAGCTCTACGACGGTCAGTCGCACGACGTCGACTCGTCGGCGATGGCGTTCGAAGCGGCAGGCATCCTCGCCTTCCGTATCGCGGCCGAGAACAACTCGCAGCTGCTCGAGCCGATCATGAAGATCGAAGTCGAGTGCCCCGAGGATCGCACGGGTGACGTGATCGGCGACCTGTCGTCGCGTCGCGGCATCATCGAAGAGATGACGTCCAAGCCGGGCGGCATTTCGGCGGTCTCCGGCAAGGTGCCGCTCGCCGAGATGTTCCAGTACTCGACGTCGCTGCGTTCGATGACGCAGGGCCGTGGCCACTACTCGATGGAACCCGCGAACTACGAGCCGGTGCCGCCGAACATCGCGGGCAAGGTGCTCGAAGAATACGCGAAGTGATCGCGTAGCAGACCGATGGCGGGCGGCGTGAATGCGCCGCTCCGGACCGATGGCGGGCGGCGTGAAGACGCCGCGCTGGACCGATGGCGGGCGGCGTGAATACGCCGCCCGCTCCATTTCTACGGAGACCATCCAACATGACGTCCCACCCGCGTGAGCGCTGGTCCATCTTCATCGAGAAGGACTACCTCAAGTTCAGTGCTGCGCACTTCTTGATCTTCCCGGACGGCAGCGCAGAGCGCCTTCACGGCCACAACTACAAGGTGACCGTGACGTTGGAGACCGAGCTCGACAAGCACGGCCTCGTGGTCAACTTCAAGGAGATCAAGCCGATGGTTCGCCGCCTCTGCGACGAACTGGATGAGCACCTGCTGATCCCCGGCCTGCACCCGGTCCTCACGGCCAAGCCGGTCGATGGTGGACAGATGGAGATCCGGTATCTCGAGCGGCTCTATCTGATCCCTATGGATGAGGTGATCGTGCTGCCGATCGGCAACAGCAGCGCAGAGAACCTCGCGACTTGGTTCGCGCGCGAGTTGCGGGCACGCATGCGCGTGGAGTGGCCGCACCTGCGCGTGAACGAGATGCGGGTCAGCGTCGAGGAGACGCCCGGCCAGCAGGGCATCTACACGATGTCCGACGCCTGATGCGTCGAGGTCGGAGCGCGCGCGGTCAGGCCGGGAGGCGCTGCAATCCGCTCAGGCCGTGAGGCCCAGCAATCCACTCAGGCCGTAAGGCCTAGCAATCCACTCAGGCCGTAAGGCCGGGAAGTCGGTAGCCGTAGAGCCAGCGGGCGGACGTCCCGCCGACGTTGCGGACGGTGTGGCGCACTCCGGCCGGCAACATCACTTCCTGGCCTGGATCGAGTCGCAGGATTCGGCCGGCGATTTCGATGGTCACCTGGCCGTCAAGCAACAGCACGAGCTCGTCGGTGTCGTGCACGAAGTCTTCCCAGATCGTCTCGGGTGGATCGACCCAGAGTTCGCAGGAGAAGCCGCGTTCGGCCCAGACTCGCTGGATCTCTTCCCGATGCTCCCGATCCGAAGCTGACCGCACGGGTGCATTGCTCATGCGCCAACCTCAGCGCCGATTTTCGCGGTGGCGAACAACTGGGTCCTCGCGGGTGGGTGCATGCGGCCAGGAATCGGGTGTTCGCAGCTCGGCAGTTTGCTGCGCGGAGAAAGCTAACCCAGACTAGCGATGCCGTAACGCTGCGTGCCCGGATTCCTGTGCGGCGCACGGGCGGGTGCTCGCAAGCAGCGGCGCCATGGCGCGGCGGCGAGCGGAGACGAGAGTGCCGCGGCAAAAAAAGGAGCGGAGCGCACCCGCATGGTTGGGCACGCTCCGCTGGGAGATGGCGCGGGCTCGCACGCCGCGCACCGCAGGGATGATTTGCCTGTCCTCGAACCTCGCCGGGCTGCCAGAACCTGATCGACTCGCTGACCGACCACAGGCACCTGGGCTATGCACCCTGGAACAGACCCCTCTGATTCGCGGCACCAACGGCATCCGGCGACCCGACAGGAGTCCAAGGACAGGCAAAGAGCGGTTGCCGAACGGCATGGGTTCGGCACGCGTCCTTGAGACGGCGGCATCGGGAGCGGGGGTTCCCTTGCGCCTCAGGTTTTTTTTTACACCCCGTTTGCCGTGCGCGCCCGATCAGCGGAATGCCGGCCGGGCGGGGCTGCCAGTCGCCGCGATGTCGCGGATGTGCGCATGGACTTCCATGGCGCGGGCGACGCACTGGTCGCTGTTGTGGTACTCGTACCGACCAAACCGGCCGAACGTGATGTAGCCCGACTGGTCGAACCAGTTCCGGACTCGGCCTACGCGGGCCGCAAAGTCGTGGTTCTGGTCGATGTAGGCGAACGTGTTGTCGCACCACTCGGCGAGCACGACCTGCTCGCGTCGCAGGATGCCGGCTCGCTGCAGCCCGTTCAGCATGCCGTCCATCCACTCCTTGTCGGGCGTGCACTTGCCGCGATAGGTGACCTCGGCCAGGAACGAGCCGTGGCCCTTGGGTGCGTTGTGCGGCGAGTAGTTGCTGTAGTAGGTGACGCGGTTGGTGGGGCCCTGGTCCGCGAACGGCAGGTAGACCCACGACAGCGGCGGCAGCGGCTCGTCGAGCTTCACGCCGATCATCACGTTGGTCAGCGAGATCGGCACGAGTGCCCGGATGTCCGCGCGGATCTCGCCGGGGATCTCGGCGATCGCGGCTTCGATCTGCGGCAGTGGGACCGTGTTGACGACGAGGTCGAAGCTCTCGCCGTCGACCTTGAACTTCGATCCATCCTTGCGGACATCGCGCACGCGCGCGTTGCACTGGACGTCGAAGCCGCCGCCCTCGACCGTGCCCTTGACGACGGTCTCAAAGCCGCCGTGCTTGGGGAACCAGAACACGGATTGATGGGTGTAGCCCTCCGTCGATTGGCCGAGCGCTGCCCGGAGCACATCTTCGATTGGGGCTTCCGGAACGCGTCCCGCGACCCAGTTGCTCGCCATCGAGCGCAGGTCGCACTTCCAGATCTTCTCGTTGTAGGGGACCATGAAATGGCGCGCGAAGCCTTCGCCCATGCGCCAGTCGATCCAGTCGCGGAA
>CAIYFF010000533.1 GCA_903925435.1 uncultured Planctomycetota bacterium
AGTCATGGGTCTTCGCGTCAATACGAACGTCACCAGCATCAACGCACAGCGCAACCTGTCGACGGTCACGGATCGCCTCAGCGGCAACTTCCGTCGCCTCTCGACCGGTCTGCGCATCTCGACCGCCGCGGACGACGCGGCCGGCCTCGCGATCAGCGAGCGCCTCCGCAGCCAGGTCCGGTCGCTCGACCAGGCCAAGCGCAACGCCAACGACGGCATCTCCATGGTGCAGACCGCGGAGGGCGCGCTGAACGAAGTCAGCAGCATCCTCACGCGCCTGCGCGAGCTCGCGATCCAGTCGAGCAACGGCTCCGTGTCCAACCAGGACAAGGAGACCCTCGACCAGGAGTTCCAGAGCCTCGTCAGCGAAGTCAACCGCATCGGCGCGTCGACGGAGTTCAGCGGCATCAAGCTGCTCGACGGCTCGACCAGCTCGGTCAGCTTCCAGGTCGGCTTCGGCACCACTGCGGGCACCGACACGATCTCCGTCTCGCTGTCCGCAGCGCTGAGCACGTCGCTGAGCCTCAACTCGCTCGACATCGGTTCGGGCGGCGCAACGACGACTGCGATCACCAACATCGACACGGCGATCAACACGGTCTCCGGCCTGCGCGGCACGCTGGGCGCAGTGCAGAACCGTCTCGGCAGCACGATCAACAACCTCTCGATCACGGTCGAGAACCTCAGCGCCGCTGAGTCGCGCATCCGCGACGTCGACGTCGCCTACGAGACTGCGCAACTGACGCGCAACCAGATCCTTCAGCAGGCGAGCATTGCCGTGCTCGGCCAGGCCAACAGCCTGCCGCAGTCGGCTCTCCGCCTGCTCGGCGCGTGACCCGCGCCCCTGCGGCGCAGAGCCGCAGGGCAGTTCGATGCTGACAGTTGCCGACGCGCTCACTCTGGGCGCGCCGGCGCTGTCGTTCTGAAGAGGAGGAGCCATGAACGTGGACGTCAAACTCCCGCTCGACGACGCGCAAGCGACGCGAGACCACCGTGCGCGCACCAACGCGAGCGCGGACCGCAGCAGCGAAGCGTCGCAAGGCGCACCAGCCGAACGACCGCAAGCCGGCGGGCCTGTTGCAACTTCGCGCAGCCGCAACGGCCGCGACAGCGATGCGAAGGACGACGCCAATCGTGCGAGCAAGGACGAAGCTCGCGCCGAAGAGCGCCGGCAGGGCGCCGAGCGTGAACTCGCGCGCATGCTGCGTTTGCCAGCCGACACGCGCCTCGACATCGACGTCGATGCCGAGAGCGAGGAAGTCCGCGTGTTCGTGCGCGAACGCGACACCGGCAAGATCGTTCGCGAAGTGCCGCCCGACGAGGCGCAACCGCTGCTCGAGCGACTCGAGCAAATGCGCGGCCTCCCGGGATCGCTCGTCGACCGCTCGTTCTGAGCGAGCCTGCGGCGCAGCAGCCCCCATCCCGGGAACGTCGCCAGACCGGGACACATCCAATCAAGTGGCACATGGAGTGTTCCGATACTCCACAGGGCGATTCCTTCGCCCGGATGGGAGCATCATGTCGAGCGCAGGAATCAGCTTTGGTGGACTCGGGTCGGGCCTCGACACCCGCTCGATCATCTCGGCCTTGATGGCCGTCGAGCGCCGCCCGATCTCCGCGCTCAACGCCAAGAAGTCGTCGCTCAACACGTCGAAGAACCTGTTCGGCGACTTCAAGAAGCTGCTGACCGACCTCGACACCAAGGCGAAGGCGCTGCGCACGACGACGGACTTCTTGGAGATGAAGGCCTCGTCGAGCGACGAGGACGTGCTGGCCGTGCGCGCGGGATCCACCGCGACGCCCGGCTCCTACCAGATCAAGGTGATGGCGCTCGCGTCATCGCAGGTCAGCGTCAGCAACGGACGCGCCGCAAAGGACGATCCCGTCTTTGGCGACGGCACGTTCTTCTTGAACGTCAACGGCACGGACCACCCGATCGACATCGGCGCTGGCACGAACTACGCGAGCACGCTCGATGGCATCGCGCAGGCGATCCGTGACAAAGGCCTCGATGTCACGGCAGAAGTCGTCGACACGGGCCAAAGCGGCGCGCAACGCTACCAACTCGCGTTGCGCAGCACGGTCGTCGGCTCCGAAGGCGCATTCTCGCTGTCGCTCGACAGCGGCAACGCGTCGCTCAGCACGCTAGTCAACGAAGTCAACGCCAACGTGCGCGCGCCCGGCCAGGATGCGCACCTGCTCTACAACGGCGTCGACGTGTATCGCTCGTCCAACTCGGTCGGCGACCTGATCCCCGGCGTCACGCTGGACCTCAAGGCAACCGACCTCGTCAACCCGGTGACCGTCACGATCACGACGGACGCCGAGGAGACGAGCAAGAAGGTCAAAGAGTTCGTCGACACCTACAACAAGGTCGTCGACTTCATCGGGACGCAGAACCAACTCGGCGAAGACGGCGCCGCAAAGAACCCGCTGTTCGGCGACGGCACACTGCGCTCGATCCGTTCGTCGCTGCGAACGATCGTCGGCAGCTCGGTGGACACCGGCAACACCGCGATCTCGATGCTCGCCATCGCAGGCATCGCATCGGACCGCGAAGGCAAGCTGACCTTCAACCAATCGAAGTTCGAGGAGAAGCTCGGCGAAGACGAACAAGCCGTCGCGAGCCTGTTCTCCGCGACCAACGTCGGCATCGCCTCGCGCCTCACGTCGCAGATCGAGGCCTACACCAGCAGCGTCGACGGCCTGATCAAAACGCGTCAGGACGGCTTCGACCGGATGATCAAGGACGCGCAGCGCCGCATCGACCAAGGCGAGGCTCGGCTCGTTCGCTTCGAGCAAAACCTCGAGCAGCGTTTCGCCAACCTCGAGACGCAGATCGCACGACTCCAAGGCCAAGGCAGCGCGCTGCAGGGATTCCCCGCCGCGCGTCGCTGACGCGAGCCAACAGCTACCCCAACGAGAAACCACATGAGCTACGCCCACGCAGCAGCCGCTTACCAGCGCAACGCAGTCCTGACCGCGTCCCCCGAGAAGATCGTCAAGATGCTCTACGACGGCGCGATCAAGAACCTCGAACGCTGCCGCGAGTCGCTCGGCAACCCCGCGACCGCGCGCACGCCAGAGACGAGCGCGAGCCTGGGCAAGGCGATCGGCATCGTCGGCGAGCTGCGCGCGAGCCTCGACATGGCCGTCGGCGGCAAGATCGCCGAAGACCTCGATCGCCTCTACGAGTTCAGCATCGACCAGATCACGCAGTCCAACAGCACGCGCACCGCGATTGGCGTGACCAATGCGCTCAAGGTGATCCGCACGCTGAAGGAAGGCTGGGATGTCGCAATCCCCGGCTGATGCCGCAGCAAGCGGTGGCGCCGTCAAAGCGTCCGAACTGCTCGCCGCGCTCGAGCGCGCCTACGACGATGCGCTCACTGCTGCGATGAGCGGCGACCTGGAGTCGTGCGCCAACTTGCTCGCCGCGTGCGACACGTTGCTCGCGCGTTCGCAAGAAGCGCTGCACGACGAACCATCCGAAGACGCGCGCCAAGGCGCACTCGCGGCGCACGCGCGCCTATCGTCAGTCTTGACCGCGCAGCGCGACGAGACCGCTCAAGACCTCGCGCGCGTGCAGTTGGGCAAGAAGGCGCTGCATGGATACGCCGGCGCACGGCAATTGGGTTCGCACGTAGAACGAAAGGCCTAGCGACGACGCGCGACGTGGGCGCCTCCTGCACTCGGGCTCTGCCGTCTGGGATTCTAGGTCATCTTCTGCGAAGGCACTGGCCTTTGACCGACTGCGCTCCGCGGAAGCTCTTAGCCGGCCGTCCTCGGAGTCCCTCAGTTGCTGAAGTCTTGGAAGAACTTATCGTCTACCTCGAACGTCGTAACACGCCTCAAGCCGAGCTGTAGCTCCGTCATCATATCGATCAACTGATCCCCATCGACCAACTCGATTGCGGGAACACCGTCACGCTTGGCTTCCTTCTCTGCGTCTCTCGTGAAGGCGGAGGTGGTGAGGATGATGCCCTTGTCAGCGCGGCCTAGCATTGCGCCACGAAAGTCCCTGACTTGACTGGGCCCAACGGAGCCACTCTCCGCGTATCGCTTGCACTGAAAAAGCACCCTGAATGTGACGAAGGGGTTCACCTTGAGGACGCCATGCCCGTCGATGCCCCCGTCCCCCGTTCGACCAGTCACTGTCACTTCTTCGAATCCAGACTCGCGCAGCAGTCTCTGGCAAAACCGCTCGAATCCGTTCGGAGACAGTGCACGAAGAACTCTCAGCGCTTGTTCCCGATAAGCATCGTTCAGGCTCGATCCCTCGGTAGTCACGACATTAGGAATGGCGGCCTCTGCGGCAGCGCCTCCCAGGTTGGCAGGCCCCACACCGCGCATCAGGGAGGCGACCCGCCGATAGACATCGCGCCAGTGCGAATGGTCTGGCTGCTTGAGTTCGCGAGCTTTCGCAGTCAGAGCCCAAACGCCTCTCTGCGATGAGTCGATGTA